>CAZCEX010000213.1:0-7338 GCA_964497785.1 uncultured Thermoanaerobaculia bacterium
GGCACACGAGCTCGCGGGCAGCCTCGGCGTAGAGCTCGAGCTTGTGAGGCTCGATCGGGACCGTTTGGCCTGGTGTCTCGATTCCGGCGGTTTCTCGACCGATGGATCGAGATCGCACGACGAAACGGCTCCTTCGAAAGCGCATACCGGTGGTGGATCCTCGGCGAAGGCACCAATCCCGATGAGCCGCGTTGGTGTATCGCCCGCGATGTGTTCGGTTGGCTCGAGTGACGAGGATCAACCCAAGCTGATCGGCTGACGTATCGTGCTCGTGCTCGTAATCGGACTAAATTGCGAGGTAGTTTGATAGAGGGCGCTGAAGCACCCCAACATCGCCACTCTCTACGGTCTCGAGCACCCCGATGGCCAGCACGTTCTGGTGATGGAGTTGGTCGAGGGCGAAGGTATCTCCCGTGAAATTGTTGACATATCAGCAATAGTATTGCAAAATATCCGCAAATGTGGATTCCCAGAGAACTCGATGCCACGCTCACGCAGGCTGCTGATTCTCGTCCGGCGGTCGTGCTGACCGGATGCCGTCAGGCCGGTAAAACCAGCCTCCTGGTCAAGGCCTTCAGTGATCACCGCTACGTTTCACTGGATGTACCGATGGTCGCGGACGAGGCGGAGAATTCGGGGGGCGATTTCCTGAAACGCCACGAACCGCCGGTCATCATCGACGAAGTTCAGTACGCCCCGACACTGCTGCGGCATGTGAAGGCAGATATAGATTTTCACCGAGAAGAGACCGGACGTTTCTTGATCACCGGTTCCCAGGACTTCACCCTCATGAAAGGCGTGACCGAAAGCCTCGCAGGCCGCAGCTCGGTGCTGACGCTTCACTCCTTGTCAGCAAGGGAGTTTGAAGCGTGGTCCGGAAAGACCCTCGATAGGGACGCCCTGGTCGAGTGGATGCTCCGTGGCGGGTACCCGGAGCTGCACAGTCGGGGACTCGACGCAGAGAGGTTTTTCGGTGACTACCTGGCGACGTACCTGGAGCGCGATGTTCGTTCGATTCTCGGTGTGCGCAGCCTCCGGGATTTCGACCGCTTCATGAGGCTCTGCGCGGCACGTACCGGGCAGCTCGTCTCATACAGCTCGCTCGCTACGGACCTCGGCGTCAGTCCGAATACGGTGAAGAGCTGGCTGTCGGTACTCGACGCCTCCAATGTCATTCTGCTTCTCGAGCCCTACTTCGAGAACCTCGGTAAGAGGATCGTCAAGACCCCCAAGCTCTACTTCCTGGACACCGGATTGTGCAGCTATTTGCTGGGCGCGCGCACTCCTGAAGACCTCGTCCGCAGCCCAATGCTGGGGGCGATCTTCGAAACTCACGTGCTGGGCCAGATCGTCAGGCACTTCGCGAACCAGGGTCGCCGCCGCGACTTCTACTTCTACCGCGATCACCACGGCCGTGAGGTCGATTTCCTCATCCCTTCGGCCGGTCGTTTCGAACTGATCGAGTGCAAATGGGCCGAATCCCCCGCTCCGACCCACCGCGGGTTCAGCGAACTTGAGTCTCTCGTCGGCGCAGACCGGATCATCTCGGAGACGATAGTCACCCCTGAACGGGGCTCCCGTCGAGCTTCCAAGAGAGTCAAGATCGCCGACAGCATCGCCCTTGATTTCCTTTCAGATCGCTGACACGCCAAGTTCTTTTTTGGGTTCGTGGCGATTCTCGTTTTGGAGTCGTGGAAGAAGCCGGGTTTCTGGTCCGCAGCGCGGATTCGGTGGGCCAAAGCCCACCCGACGTTGCGTCGGTTGATTGTAGGGTGAGCTTCAGCCCACCTTCAGAGTTTACGCTTCGTCCCGGGCGGATGTGGCGTCGATGCTGCCCAGCAGACCGGACTCTCCGGCCATCCAGATGATGAACCGGCCCACGGGGGTCACCTGTGCGCGCAGCCCCTTGACCTGGTTGGCGAGCGCCACCTTGTTGGTGATGATGCCGTCGACGCCCCGACTCATCATCACCCACATCTGCACCGGGTCGTCGATGGTCCAGGTGTAGATCTTCATTCCTCGTTTGTGGGTGCGGCGGATCATCGAGGTCGAGCTCGCTTTGGCTGTCAGCGCGAGGAAGCCGACGTCGAGACGGGTGAGGTCACCGATGGCCACCGCGTTGAGCAGGCCGTAAGTCCAATCGGGTCTCAGGGCGGCGGTCTTCCGCAACCCGTCGTACTCGAGAGACATGATCACGATATTCGATGACATACCGGTCTCTTCGACAAGATCGACGACCTTCTGCTCGAGGCTGACATCGTGGCCGTAGTACTTGAGCTCGATGAAAAGCCCTGCTTTGCCCTTTGCCAGCTCGAGCGCCTCGTGCAACGTCGGCGTGCGTTGGTCGCTGTACTTCGAGTTGAAGAAGCTGCCAATGTCGATTCTCGCCAAGTCCTGGTTGGTGGCCCTGAAGACATCGAGGTCGGCGCCGGCCACGCGCATGAAATCACGATCGTGTGCTATCACGACCTCGCCATCGCCGTTCTCCTGAACGTCGATCTCGAGCCAGTCGGCCCGGTCGGAAATTGCTTGCTGAAATGCCGCGATCGTATTCTCCGGCGCTACGGCCTCGCCGCCGCGGTGGGCGATGATCTGCGCAGTGTCCTCAAGCTCGATGTGGCCGAGGGTAACAAACGACAAGCCGATGACAATCACGAGCACGAAAGCAGCCGCGGCCAGAACCGGCTTGCCGGGCAAACGCCAGGAGGCCGTGCCACCGAGCGTGCCGCGGGCGCAGATCTCCGGGCGCAGCTCACCCGGGCCTGCAATTGACCGATAGATTCGAACAATGAGCAGGGGGAAAAACGCTGTGGTCACAAACGATATCGCCAGGTTTGCAATGCCACTCAGCACGAGAAAACCACTCAGGGTGATGAGCAACAGGGTGATATTGGAAGTCACACGAGGTACCAGGAAACCTGCGGCAGAACCCACCAAGAAGGTTGCGGACATCGCCAGAAGAGCCGTTGCCACGATCCAGCCAATGATCCAGATACCCAGCTTTCGGCGATGTGCAGACGTCGCTTTTTCACTGGCGCGAAGCGAGTCTCGTCCGCCGATTTCTTCGAAGAGCACCATCGGCAAGGACAACAACCAACCCGCGATCCGCGAGGTCATCACGAGCACCATCACGAGCGCCAGGAGCCCCGCAATGGCGACAGCGGCCAAGAACTCCGGTGGTTTGTGACTCAGGTAATAGTTGATGTCGTAGGTCCGGAGAAGCAGCCATGCGGCGCCGGCGATGGCCGCCACGAACGGCACGGCGATGATGAGCAACCGGATAACGGTGTGGCCCGCGAGCGGCACGAGGTTCATCGCTCGTCGATAGGCATAAATAACAGCATCGAGCCACGTCACCCTTCGATCTTCGACCGCACCGAATGCGATGACCATGAGCTGGCCGGTTTCAGCGAAGAGGATCGAGAGTGATACCGCGCTGACGATCACCAGGGTCGCCATGCCGATAGGGTGGAGCAGGAAAGAAACGATCGCCTGGTCGGCGACCACACCGGTCTCGGTGGTCGTTAGGAACAGCTTGAGCAGCAGCCCGACGAGGGGTGTCAGAATCGTCACAGCCAGCGCACGGGCAAGCAGGTCGGTGAGCATCAGTTGCGGCCAAACACGTCGAAAGTCGCGCCATGCGCCGGATAGAACGGATCGCGAGAGATCTTTCATAGTCCTCCAGATCGGGGCGGGGACATCATATACCGAGCCCGGATCGGGCCCCCTTTGAGTCAGGTTAATCGTGGGTGGCGACCGAGAGGCAATATAGCGCAAATGAAACGCAAAGGTGCAGAGGCGCAAAGGCGCAGAGAAAAGCAAAGGGCAGAGTTCATAGACTTCAGGCTCGCGTCGGTGATCTGCTTCGGCCTACCACCCATCACAACTCTCACAAAGGTGGGTGCCGCCAGTCCGCGAAGGTGGCTGCGAGCTTTCGCAATCCGTGGGCCCGGCGCTGGGTGGGCCGAGGTCCTAGAAAATCTCCCCACCCCACAAGCGCCGCATGAAATCGGCATATGGAACGATCTCGATCCCGTCAGCTGTTCGCCGTGGTTTGTCCTCCAGACAGAGGACGATGCGGCGTTTAACGTCTGGGTGATCGATGGTGAGCTGTCTGAGGCCCTTGAGGTGATGGGAGGAGATGGTGCGGGACGATTTGGCCTCGATGGCGACCGCCATGTCGTTGATCACGAAATCGACCTCGACGCCGCTCGTTAGACGCCAGTAACTGAGGGTCGCAAAACGTTCCGCGTAGCTGTTGTATGCGGTGATCTCGTGGAAGCACCAGTTCTCAAATCCGTTGCCGAACAGCTCCGAACCCGCTTCCAGCCATCCACGGCGGGCCAGGAAACCCACAACCCCGACATCGCTGAAATAGAGCTTTGGGGAGTTGACGACTCGCCGCTTGAGGCGCTTGCGATAGGACGGCAGCCACCGCGCCATCAGCGTGTCCTCGAGGATCTCGAAGTACCCCCGCACGGTCTGGCTGGATACGCCGCACTCTCGGGCGATGTTCGAGTAGTTCACCGGGTGGGTATCCGAGAGGGACGCGATGTTGAGGAACTCACTGAACGCGGGCAGGTTGCGTACCAGGCCTTCGGACGCCACTTCCTCCTTGAGGTAGTCGGCGACATAGGCGTTGAGCAGCCGTTTGGGCCGGGCCGATTCGTATATTCGGGGTAGGAACCCGTGGTTGAGGATCCGTTCGAGGTCGAACGCCGAGCCGAGCTCCGCAGACGTGAGGCCCCTGAGCTCGTAGCGGACCGCCCGGCCCCCGAGCAGATTGGCCGCGCCACGTTTGACCTTTCGCGCACTCGAGCCGCAGAGTGCGAACTGCAGGCCGTGGGCCTCGTGGAGCCAGTGCACCTCATCGAGGATCTTCGGCACCTTTTGCACCTCGTCGATCACGACGAAAGGCTTAGGCTCCAGGGCGTCGATCTCTTCTCTCATCCGCTCGGGGTGTGTCAGGTATCGCCGATAGTGGTCGGCCTTCAGCAAATCGACCCAGAACGCGGCCGGATACTCCTGCCGAAGCAATGTTGCTTTTCCTGTTTGCCGTGGGCCCCAGAGGAAAAAGGTCTCTGTATTTTCCTCCGGCAGTGTCAGTTTTCGTGTGATCACAGATTGAAAATATCATGTTAATTTCAAGTATACAATCAAATATTCACGTTTGAGATCTGTTCTGAGGCAGCGTTCGGGAAGGTTTCGACATGTTCCGGTTGGAGTTTTTTCTAGCTGATAGCCGACCGCTCAGCTCCTTGCAATATTCCTGGGATCGCGGCCGGGGGTAAACCCCGGCCCTACGGTTATTATTGTAGGGACAGGGTTTACCACTGTCCGCGGATTCTGAATCCCGTATCAAGAGGGAACGCTGGCGAGTTTTGCAAGAGGCTGTGCTGATAGCTGACCGCTGCAGCTGCGCTCCGAGTCTCCGCCGTGATGCCGTGGTCCCGAACGAGAGCTTCGAAAGATCGAAGCAATAGATCAAGGCCGCTTTTTTGTCAACTCCGGCGGTTGTTGGGTTCGGTATCACGCCACTCGCGGAACTTGATCCTCGGATCGCGTGGATCGGGACGGCTCGCTGAGCGTGCGAAGGCGCGCGCGATCTTCGGGTTGACCTCGATCATCGAGGAGCGGCCCCCGATGGTGATGGTCCCTACATCTGCACTGCTGATGGCGCCGCGGCGGCAGATGATAGCCAGCAGGCGACCCGTGTCGGCGCCGTGTTCTTTTCCCCAGCTCACCTGGAACCGGGCCCAATTACCTGAGCTGGGCCGGCGACCCTGAGGGCGCCCAGGTCGCGAATCTCGATACTCGTGGGCAGGGGCTGGTTTGATGTCGCGCGGCGCACAAGGGCCACCGTGATCCGCTTCGCTGAGCAGGGTTGCGACCACTGCCACGGGGTCGTGATCTTCGAGCAGCTCGGCGGCCACCCTGTAGAGGCGGTCCACGTCATCGCGTTCGTTTGAGTTGAGTTCGGAAAACACCTCGAGGAGCCGCTGGTCGGCTGCCTGGTGAATGTCCTTGCGGCTGGGAATTTCAGTGCGGATGGCGTTGATGTCGGCCCGCTTCAACATGCCGTCCACCTTCCAGCCGGCACGCGGAGGCACGAAGATCAGGCTGCGGCCCTTGCGTCCGGCGCGACCGGTGCGGCCGCTGCGGTGCGTCAGCATGTCGGCGTTCTCCGGTAGGTCCACATGAATGACCTGCGCGATGTCCTGTACGTCGAGGCCCCGCGCTGCCACGTCGGTAGCCACCAGAATTGGCGTCTGGCCGCGCCTGAATGCGTTCAGGGTGGCGGTGCGCTCGCGCTGATTGAGCTCGCCGGAGAGCGGTCGTGCAGCAAAACCGAGGTCGGCCAGGGCCTCCGACAGGCTTGCGGTGTCGATGCGGGTGCGCACGAAGATCAGGGTCTTGGCTTCGGGGTCCATGAGGAGCACGTTGACCAACGCCGACAGCATCTGGTTGGGTGGTACGACCATGGCGTGGGTGGCGATGTCGGAGTTGGACTGACCGGGATCTGTGCCGGCGACCATCACGGAGTCGCGCTGATGGCGGGCTGCGACCGATCGCACAGAGTGCGGGAAGGTCGCCGATACGAGATGGGTGCGCCGATCCTCTGGGGTCGCACCGAGGATCGCGGAGACCTCCTCTTCGAAGCCCATCGCCAACATCTCGTCGGCCTCGTCGAGTGCGACCACGCGCACGCGGTCGAGCTGAAGGCTGCCCCGCTCGAGGTGGTCGCGCACCCGTCCCGGCGTACCGACCAAGATCTGCGGGTCACGCTTGAGCTCACGGAAATCGATGCCCAACGAGGTGCCGCCGGTGAGCGATACCACAGTGGCGCCGAGAGGTTTGAACAACCACGACAGCTCTTCGGCGAGCTGCACCGCAAGTTCCCGTGTCGGGGCGATGAGCACCACCGAAGGGCGGGCCCGTACCGGACCGCGATTCTTCAACTCGACGGCGGCTGCCACCTCGTTGGCGACCACAAGGCCCAGAGCAACGGTCTTGCCGGAACCGGTCTGCGACGAGATGCGCAAGTCGCGGTCCGCGAGGTCGGGATTCAGGATTGCGGTTTGGATAGGCGTGAGCTCGGTGAAGCCGCGTTCGGCTAGGACAGAGCCGAGGCCTGCGGGGACCTCCGCGAAGGGATTGTCGTGCATTGGTTTTTCCAGTCGGATTTAGCCGCGGGCGTTTTCACACTAACGGAGGTCAATGGAAGGGCAGCTGGTGTGAATATCAGAGGGCAGCGCCCGGAACGTCCACCAGTGTAGCAGAAAGGCTTTATCAAGTCGATTACTGGCTATGTCGGCAGTATTTTGCACTATTTCGCCA
>CAZCEX010000214.1:0-7231 GCA_964497785.1 uncultured Thermoanaerobaculia bacterium
GCCAATACCGCGACCATCGCGATGCCGCCGGGTGGGGCCGAACTTAACAGCAGCGACAACAGCAGCACCGATACCAACACACTGCTCGAGGTCGACCTCGGCGACGCCCCCTCGCCCTTCGCCACGCTCATCGCCAACGACGGCGCGAGCCACGGTCTCGTACCTGGTCTCCATCTCGGCGCTTTGATTGACGCCGACAGCGACGGTCAGCCCGATCCTCACGCCAGTGGCGACGACGGAGACGGCAGTGACGATGAGGACGGGGTCCTCTTCAACACACCGTTTGTCACTTGCGAAATGGCTTTCATCACGGTCATCGCCTCCGCCGACGGCCTGCTCGACGCCTGGATCGACTTCGATCGAGACGGCTTCTGGGATGAAGCCACCGAACAGATCTTCGTGGGCAGTGCTTTGACAACCGGCAACAACGACCTCGAGTTCTTGGTGCCGTGCGATGCCGATGTAACGGGTTCCTCCTTTGCCCGCTTCCGTTTCTCGACGGCGGGCGCACTCGGCCCGGTGGGAGGGGCCTTCGACGGCGAGGTCGAGGACTATGAGGTCACGGTGTACGGCCTCGACTTTGGCGACGCTCCCGACCCGCTCTACCTGACCCTGCTCGTATCGAACGGCGCCCGTCATGTCGTGCTCCCTGGAGGACCGATGCTCGGCGCCACCGTTGATGTCGAGATGGATGGTCGGCAGTCGCCGACCGGCGACGGCGACGATCAACACGTTACGGACGACGAGGATGGGGTCCTCTTCACCTCGCCGGTTGTGGCCGGAGACAACGCCACGCTTGCGGTCACCGCCTCGGCGCCGGCCCTGCTCAACGCATGGGTCGACTGGGCCGGCGACGGCAGCTGGGCGGATGCCGGGGACCATGTCCTGATCGACCAGGCCGTGGCAGCCGGCGTGAACAACCTGATGTTCGCGGTTCCGAACTGGGTCGCGCCGGGCAGCATCACCCTGGCGCGATTCCGCCTCGACAGCGCTGGGGGTCTGGGACCGGCCCGCATCGCAACCGACGGTGAGGTCGAGGACTGCCAGGTGTCCGTCGAGGGTTCTGCCAACCTCATCGTCACCATCGACAACGGCGCGTCCGAGGTCGTCCCAGGCGAGACCACAACCTATGAGGTAACGGCCTCCAACTCCGGTCCTACCCCGGCGGAAGGCGTGCAACTCACCGCGAACTTCGCGGCCGCCCTGACCTGCACCTGGACCTGCACGCCGTCGCCTGGCGCCACCTGTGCGGCATCCGGCTCCGGCGACATCGTCGACACCATCGATCTCGACCCCGGCGCAGCCGCTGCCTACTCTGCGGTCTGCGACATCAGCCCGGCAGCTACGGGCGATCTGACGAGTTCGACCTCGATCCAGGGCCTATACGACGACCCCGACGTCGTGAACAACAGCAGCAGCGACAGCGACGCCCTGACTCCCATGGGCGATCTGGCGATCACCATCGACGACTCCCAAAGCGAAGCGGTACCGGGCCGGAATCTGAGCTATACGATCACCGTCTCGAATGCCGGTCCGAGTTCCGCAACGGCCGCTGCTGTTGTTGTTTCCCCGCCCGCCGACCTCGGCGAGCTGGTATGGACCTGCACTGCCGACGCGGGCTCGAGTTGCAGGCCGGCCGGGACCGGCGCCATTAACGAGCTGACAACCGTAGCAGCCGGAGGGAGCGTGGCATTCGTGCTCGACGCCCGAATCTCGGCGGCGGCCACCGGGACGCTCGAGAGCACCGCGACGGTTGCGGCCCCGGCCGGGTTCGAGGATGTCGACGGGGGTAACAACAGCGGCACGGATGTGGATACACTCATGCCAACCGCCGACCTCGAGACCTCCAAGTCCAGCCTCAAGCTCGAGTACGTCGATCCGAGTGCGAACCCGTCATACCAGGTGGTAGTGGAGAACAGAGGGCCAAGCGATGCCGTCGGCGTGACCGTAAGCGATGCTTTCCCCGTCGAGTGCGGAGCGGCGACGTGGACCTGCACCCCCGAAGGCGGCGCTGTGTGCACGGCCGGACCTGTTTCCGGCGACATCCTCGACGTCAGCGACCTGCCTGCTCAATCCAGCGTTTTTTATGAGGCCGATTGCACAGTGGTTTCCGACGCCTCGGGCGCGATCGTCAATTCTGCCAGCGCCAACCCGGCCTCAGGCACGGTCGACCCGGACCCGTCCAACAACAACTCCAGCCACAGCCTGACCATCTCCGAACCCGCCGACCTCAGGATCCTGATCGACAACGACCAGGACTGGGTTGTTCCCACCCAGGACGTCGTCTATTCAATCACCGTCTCGAACCATGGGCCGGCCGACGCCAGCCAGGCCCTGGTCACCGCAACCACGCCGGACGATCTCGAGGGGGTTTCCTGGACATGCACCCCCTCGGGCGCCGCCACCTGCACACCCGGTCCCGTGAGCGGCGACCTCAGCGACGTCGCCAGCCTTCCTGCCGGCGAGACGGTAAGTTACGAGCTCACCGCCCGGGTCGCAGCTTCGGCTACAGGGGACTTCGAAGTTGCGGTTTCGGTCCTCGAGGGGGATCCCTCGAGCTTCGACCCCGAACTCGACGACAACGAGGCCTCTGATCTCGACTCGGTGGTCGAGGCCGACTGGGGCGACGCCCCCGACGCTTCTGTCGGCGCCTTCGCCTACCCAACAGTATTGGCCGACGACGGCGCCCGCCACGGCATCGTGGCCGGTGTGCACATGGACACCTTGGTCGATGGCGAAGCCGACGGTCAACCCACCGTGAGCGCCGACGGCGACGACACCGACGGCCTTCCAGCCGTCCCGTCCGACGAGGACGGCGTTCTCTTCACCTCGGGGCTCCTCCCCGGCGCCCTGGCGTCCGTAGAGGTCATAGCGGCATCCACCGGCCTTCTGCTCGACGCGTGGATCGACTTCGGCGGCGACGGCAGCTGGACCGAGCCCGAGGACCGGGTCTTTGAGGCCGAGGTCCTCGCAGAAGGACCGAATGCCCTGACCTTCGTGGTACCGGCCGCAGCGGCAACGGGGATCGAGACCTTCGCCCGCTTCCGCATCTCCTCTACCGGCGTCACAGCGCCGACCGGCGCGGCCCTCGACGGCGAGGTCGAGGACCATGTCATCGGCATCGGCCAAGACGTCGATCTCGCCCTCACCAAGAGCGCACCGGACTCCCACGTGCAGCCGGGCGCCACGACATCCTTCACCCTCGAAGTCTCTAACCTGGGCCCATCGCCCTCGTCCGGCGGCACGATCACAGACGTGCTGCCCGCCGGCCTCAGCTTCGTTGGCTCCGCGGACAGCTGCAGCGACGACGCCGGAACCGTGACCTGCGTTTTCGGTTCCCTGGCGCCGATGGCGAGCCGGTTGCTCAACATCCAGGCGCTCGTCGACCCGGCCGCTGCAGACAGGTTGCTGACCAATGGTGCGAACGTTTCCGGAAACGAGAACGACCCGCAGCCGGCGAATAACGGCAGCAGCACGACGATCACGGTAGACGGCACGCCGCCGACCGTGCTGGCAGTGAAGGCGGGTGGCGAACCGATCGCCGACTGCGACACCCTCGACGCGCCACCCCGCGAGTTCGTCGTCGAACTCTCCGAAGCGCCGTTGAACCCGGCCGGCGACGGTGACGCCGACGACGTGACCAACCCCGACAACTATCTCCTGGTGGGGGCGGGCGCCGATCAGCAGTTCGACACCATCGCGTGCGGAGCGGTTTTCGGCGACGACGTGGCGACAGCCGTCTCCACCGTCACCGTCGATGACCCAATGCCGCAACCACCTGTGCCGATCACCCTGAACCTGGCAAAACGGCCGCCGGAGGGACTGCTGCGACTCCTCGTATGCGGCTCGACCTCGGTTCACGACCTCGCCGGCAACCCCCTCGACGGCGACGGCAACGGCGTCGGAGGGGACGACTTCGCACGCCATTTCCGCCTCGACACCGACAACCTGCTCATCAACCCGCATCTCGACTGCGATATGGTCGGTTGGAAATTCGCCAGCGAAACCGAAGGGGAGGTCGGCTATTCGGTCGACGACGCCGACGGCTCAACACACTCGGGCTCGTTTGTGATGAGGCAACTGGCCGCAGACACGGATTTCTTCGTCTACCAATGCGTCGAAACTCCATCCCACCGACCGATCATGGCTATCGGCGGCGTAGCACGGGTGGAGGCTGAGCCCGAGGTCTCCCTGACCCTGGTGACGACCTGTGAGGTCTTCTCGCAAGCGGGATGCGCCGGCGCCAGCCTGGGCACCCATGAGATTTTGCTCCCGACAGGCGACAGCGGCGGCGCCTGGACCCCGTTCGGCGGATCGATCACCGCAATCTCGGGAGGGTTTTCGGCACGCTGCGACTTCGGCCTCGTTGTCGACACCGGAGATGACTTCACGGCCTGGGTCGATCAGCTCCGAGTGACTGCGCCGCTATTCGCCGACTGTTTCGAAAGTGGAGACACTTCCGCGTGGGGAATAACGAGCCCGTGAATCCCACAGACAAGTCCCCCTGAGACCGGCCTTTCTTCACGGCGGCCGATTCCACCGTCTCAGGCCCAACATACTGTTGAGTTGTGGCCAAGAGTCGATGGGGATGAGGATGGGGATGGGGATGGGAACCAGTATCCCGGATGCATCTCAGCAGCATCAGTACCGGATCAGATGAGGTCTTGGGGCGGCGTGACGATCCCTGGATCGGGGATGGTCTACAATTGATCAAAATAGGAGGCGTCATGCAAAAATGGATCTCGGCATCAAGCCATTTGTTGTGCTTTCCGGTGTTGATCTCGTGGATTCTCATCCTCGGTGTGCCGGCATTCGTCGTGGCGGACCAACGATCTCTGACCTTCGAGGAACGAGTCGAGTGCCAGAGGGCGATCGAGGAGGTCCTGTGGCGGCACCGCATCTGGCCGGAGCAGAACCCCGGCCCGAAGCCTTCGTTCGATGAGTTCATGTCAGACGGGACGGTGCAAGCAAAGGTCGACGACACCTTGAGGTTGTCGTCCGCTCTGGGAGACTACTGGAAACGCCCGATCACTCCGGAAGATCTCCAGTTCGAGCTGGATCGCATCGTCGCAGAGAGCCTTGACCCCGATATGCTGCACGTGATGCTCTCAGCTCTTGGTTACGATCCGCTGCTAACGGCCGAGTGTCTGGTGAGGCCATTGCTGGTGGACCGGTTGACGAGGGACCTCTTTGCGGCTGACGACGCGATTCACGGTTCCGCGAGACGGCAGGCCGAGTCGGATCACCTCCGGATGATGAGCAAGGGCGGCCTGGCCCCAGAGCACGGTGTTTCGACCGTAGCTGAGTGGGTAAGGTACGGCGAGACCCACGCGAAGTTCGAACGCATGCGTGAACCCGAGAATCGGCCTCGCGACTACCTGACGCCGTCCCAGTTCCAAGCCCTGACAGAAGACCTCGAGCGTCAGGTGGCGGGGGTCCCCACGGGGCGTCACGGGGCGCTTCGGGAGACAGCCCAGGGATGGTTCAGCTCGGCCATCATCGAGAGGGGTGAGGGGCGCGTGCGAGTAGCGACCGTTTTCTGGCCGAAGCAGGATTTCGACAGCTGGTGGGCCGATGTGCGCGGATCCATGCCGCGGGAAGTGGTCGAGGCGGGTGCGGCGTATGTGCTCGGCGAGCGTGGGAAACGGGCGCCGGAGGCGAACAGCTGGACCCCCACGACCATCACGGGCACGACCCCGTCGGCCCGTTACAACCACACGGCAGTCTGGACAGGCTCGGAGATGCTGATCTGGGGCGGGCGGGACAGCCAGAGCATCATGTCCTCCGGCGCCAAGTTCTACCCCGCGACCAACACGTGGGGCAGCATGGCGAGCGGCGGCACCGCCGCCCCGTCGCGTTCGGACCACACCGCGGTCTGGACCGGCACACAGATGTGGATCTGGGGCGGTTGGAACGGTTCGGAGATGAGCAGCGGGGCGCGGTACAGCATCGGGGCGAACAGCTGGACGGCGATGCCGAGCACCAACGCGCCGTCGGCCCGGCGTTATCATTGCGCCTTCTGGACCGGAACGGAAATGGCAGTCTGGGGCGGGTGGAGTGGAAGCTCTTACCTGGGCAATGGTGCCCAGTTCGAAATATCCGTCTGGACCACCCTTCCGACGAGCTCGTCCGGCGGGGTGACGGACCCGAGCCCCCGTTCGGGCCACATCGGTGTGTACGTCGCGGGCTCGATTTCGACGGCGGTCATTTGGGGCGGGCACGATGGAAGCGGTCCGAAGAACGACGGGAGGCGGCTGAGTTACTTCTTCTCTCCCATCAGATGGCAGTCCATGTCCACAACCTCCGCTCCGATTGCCAGGTACGACCACACGGCGGTCGTGGCGGATTACTACACGAACCAGAACGACCATAGGGTCCTGATCTGGGGCGGAACGAACTCGGGAACGACCGGTCTCATCTCGGGTGGCGCCTATCTCGTCAATTTCAACGATTGGGACCCTGTAACAACAAGCGGAACACCGACCGCGAGGTGGGGCCACCGAGCGGAATGGACCAAACGTACGATGATTGTGTGGGGCGGTGAGGGCACTTCCGGTGTGCTTCGAAGTGGCGGCGTTTTCAACTACCAGAACCAGAAATGGCTGTCGACGACGACGACCAATGCGCCGACCTCCCGCTCCGGCCATTCGACGGCATACTACCCTCAGGTCAACAACAAGGGGAAGTTCGCCGTCTGGGGGGGCGACGCCGGCGGGGCGACTCGGACCGGCGGCGTGTACTCGCCGCCGTCCGACTTCGGGGTCGATGCCAACAGGAGGACGGTGCTCTCGGTGCCTGGTGCGGTGTTGACGGCCAACACGAGGGCCTGGGTGCACTCCCTCAACGACTTCTCGGGCACTGTGACCCTCTCAACCAGCGGAAATCCGGGCGCCACCGTCAGCTTTTCGAGCAACCCATTGTCGCCGACAATGAACGGCAGCGCGTATTCCGATGTGAGCTACACCATGTACGTGACAGTGACGGGCGACCTGTCGTTCGCATTTGTCGGCTCGTCGGGTGGCCAGACCCGCTCGTACAGCATGACTATGCGAGTGCAGGACTTCGACCTCACGTGCACGCCGTCCTCGGTGTCGGCGCCGCCGGGAGGACAGGCGACGACGACCTGCACCGTGAGCTCGGAAAACGGCTTCTCGGCGCCCGTAGATCTGGAGAACTCGGTGTTTCCGTGCGACTTCGATCCCCAGTCGGTGACCCCACCCCCGGACGGCAC
>CAZCEX010000215.1:0-7225 GCA_964497785.1 uncultured Thermoanaerobaculia bacterium
AACTACCGCGACGACATGTTCTTTGCCGACGCCTTCGACGAGGTCGAGACGCGCTCGAACTCCATCAAGCCGATGAACTGCCCGTCACACTGTTTGCTTTACGGTAGCAGCGCCCACTCCTACCGAGACCTGCCGGTGCGGCTGGCGGACTTCGGGCGATTGCATCGCTACGAGCGTTCTGGAGTCGTGACCGGCCTGACCCGGGTTCGCACCTTCTCCCAGGACGATGCCCATATTTTCTGTATGCCGGACCAGATCGGATCAGAGATCGAGGATCTCTTCGGCTTCATCTTCGAGATCTACACCTTGTTCGGATTCACCGACGTCGAGGTCTTCCTGTCGACCAAGCCGGAGAAGGCGATGGGCGATCCGTCGGTGTGGGAGCATGCCGAGGCGGTTCTGACTCGATGTCTCGAGGATCGGGAAGGTGTCAACTTCACGGTCAAAGAGGGTGAAGGCGCTTTTTACGGACCCAAGATCGACTTCGACGTGCGCGACGCCCTCGATCGCTCGTGGCAGCTGGCGACGATTCAGCTCGACTTCCAGATGCCCGAACGATTCGAGCTCGGTTATGTGGGGTCCGACGGCGCGGAAAAGCGGCCGGTCATGATTCACCGTGCCATCCTCGGCTCGATCGAAAGATTCTACGGGGTGATGCTCGAGCATTTCGGCGGTGACCTTCCCCCTTGGTTGGCGCCGGAGCAGGTTCGCATCGTGCCGATCACGGACTCGGTGATGGGGTACGCCCAGGAGGTGCTGGCCGCGGCCCGAGCTCGTGGGCTGCGGGCCGAGATCGACAGCCGTTCGGAGAAGCTCGGCTACAAGATCAGGGAGGGCGAGAAGATGAAGGTGCCCTACCTGCTGGTGATCGGTGGGCGGGAAGCGGAAGACAAGACGGTGTCTCTGCGCCTGCGCCATCGGCGCGACGAGGGTGTGAGTTCATTGCCGGTCGTGCTCGACCGGATTTCGAAAGCGATCGAAACACGGTCCCTCAATCTCTAGGGACCGACAAGAAGAGGAGATCATCATGCCGAAACTGAAGACCCACCGAGGTGCGGCCAAGCGGCTCAAAAGAACCGCTTCGGGAAAGCTCAAACGCCACCATGCCTACGCCTCCCACATTCTTTCGAAGAAGAGCCGAAAGCGGAAGAGGAATCTTCGTGGCTCGGCCATCGTAAAGCCGTGCAACGCCAAAGTCCTCGTGAAGATGCTCCACGGCTGAGGAGAGTAGATTATGCGCGTCAAAAGAGGTTCCAATCGCAAAGATCGCCGCAAGAAGATTCTCAACCTGGCGGAAGGCTATTGGGGAGGCAAGTCCCGGCTCCATCGCACCGCAAAGATCCAGGTCGAAAAGTCGCTGCAGTACGCCTACCGCGATCGCAAGCAGCGCAAGCGCCAGTTCCGCAGTCTCTGGATCACCCGCATCAATGCTGCCGCGCGGATGAACGGTATGAGCTACTCGACCTTCATTGCCGGCCTCAAGGATGCAGGGTGTGAGCTCGATCGTAAGGTGCTCGCCGATCTCGCGGTGCGTGATCCGCAGGCGTTCGGTCAGCTCGTCGAACTCGCCAAACCGAAGGCCTGAACCGCATGGGCGCCCGACGTCTCGAGGAAGTGCAGACCGCCTTTCTTGCAGACCTGGACAGTGCCGCCGGCGACGCAGACGCCGTTGAGGCCGTTCGCATCCGCTATGCGGGACGGCGCTCGGGTCTGTTGCTGGACCTGACAGCCGCGTTGCGTGAACTCCCGAAGGAGGAGAAGCGTGACTACGGCCGACGGCTGAACGAGCTCAAGAAGCTCGTTTCCGAACGCCTGGATGCCGCCAAGGCGGGCGCCCAGTCTGCTGCCGGTCACCAGCCGCAAGCCATGGTTGACGTGACGCTGCCCGGCCTCAGGATCGCCAAGGGCGCCGAGCATCCGGTTCACCTGGTCAGGAAGAAGATCGAAGAGATCTTTCTGCGCATGGGGTACGACGTCGAGGACGGCCCGGAGATCGAGGACGACTGGCACAACTTCGAGGCGTTGAACATTCCCCCCGATCATCCGGCGCGGGATGATCAAGACACGTTTTATGTGAACGGCGGGCACTTGTTGCGCACCCATACGTCGCCGGTACAGGCGCGGGTGATGGAGAGCCGGCGGCCGCCAATCCGCATCATCGTGCCCGGGAAGGTCTATCGGCGGGACTCCGATTTACGGCACTCGCCGATGTTCCACCAGATCGAGGGCCTCCTGGTCGACGATGGCATCACCTTCGGCAACCTCAAGGCCACTCTCGAGACCTTTCTCCATGCCCTCTTCGCCGAACACGGTGTCGAGGTCAGGTTCCGACCGAGCTATTTTCCCTTCACCGAGCCGTCTGCTGAGGTCGACATCACCTGCATCTTCTGCCGTGGCGCCGGGTGTGGAGTGTGTTCGCGCTCCGGCTGGATCGAAATCCTCGGCGCGGGAATGGTCGACCCCCGAGTCTTCGAGCGTGTCGGCATCGATGCGGATCGTTACACCGGGTTCGCCTTTGGCCTCGGTCTCGACCGGGTCGCGATGCTGCAGTACGGAATCCCAGATCTGCGCCAGCTGTTCTCCGGTGACCAACGATTGACGAGGCAGTTCGCATGAAGTTCGATCTCGAATGGATGCTCCAGCACGTCGATACGGCGGCCGACGCCGACACTCTCGCCACCAGGCTCACGGATTGTGGATTCCTCGTGGAGACCCGAGATGTGGTTGGCGAGACGGAGGTCTGGGACGTCGAGGCGACCACGAACCGCCCAGACGTAATGAACCACCGCGGGATGGCGCGTGAGCTGGCGGTGGCTGTTGGTGGGCGACTCAAAGCGCTCGACGCGACGGTGCCGGAGGGTGATGAGCAGGCTTCGTCTCTGGTGAAGATCGAGATCGAGGATGCCGACCTCTGCTCCCGATATGTCGGGCGGGTGATTTGCGGCGTGCACATGGTCGCCAGCCCCGAGTGGCTCCAGGCTCGGCTCGAACGGTGCGGCGTGCGACCCATTAATGCAGTGGTCGATGCCACGAACTATGTCCTGCTCGAAACAGGGCAGCCGCTGCATGCGTTCGATCTCGCGAAGCTCGCCGACCGGCGGATCGCCGTTCGCCGGGCCCGGGACGGCGAAAACCTGATGACTCTTGACGGCGAGGAACGCCGCCTCCAGTGCGATGACCTGGTCATCGCGGATGGCGAGGGCCCTGTGGCTCTCGCCGGCGTCATGGGAGGCGCAGACTCCGAGATCGACGAGACTACGGTCGACATCGTGCTCGAAAGCGCGCACTTCGCGCCTTTGCCGGTGCGCCGGACTACACGCCGGCTCGGTATGCATACCGAGGCATCGCATCGTTTTGAGCGTGGCGCCGACCCGGAGATGGCGCCGATTGCAGCGGACCTCGCGGCGCGGCTCATCGTCGAGCTTGCAGGGGGAACCGTGTGCCGAGGCCGCATCGATGTCTACCCGCGACCGTGGCAGGCCACCGAACTGACGATGAGCGTCGCGGGTGTGTCGCGTTTCGCTGGACTCGAGATCTCTCCCGATGACGTCATGAGGATTCTCGACGGGCTCGAGTTCACCGTTCGCCGGGACGGCGATACGGTGGTGTGCGCGGCGCCGTCCTTTCGAGTGGACATCGAACGGGTGCCCGACCTGTACGAGGAGGTCATTCGCCACGTTGGATACGGCCCGATACCAGCCGTTCTCCCGGTGCTGCGGACGACGCCAGGGCGTCGCCACAACAACTGGGAGCTCGTTGATCGTGGACGCAGAGCTGCCGTTGCTTGTGGGCTCGACGAGGCCGTGACCTACGCCTTCATCGACGCAGAGGCGGACGCTCGAGTGCAGAGCTGGCCCTTGTGCCCAGGCCCGCCGGTGGCGTTGGCGAACCCCCTCTCCGAAACCCAGACGACGATGAGACGTTCGCTCCTGCCGGGTCTCCTGGCTGCCGCCAGGGACAACCTCAACCAGGGCGAACGGTCGATCAGGCTGTTCGAGGAGGGGCGAGTCTTCGCCTCCGGGGACGACGGTGCGTGCCGCGAGCCCGAGCGCCTGGCCCTCGTTTTGGTCGGTCCAGCCCACGATGGCGATGAGTTGGGTTTTGCCGAGTTGAAGGGAACCGTCGAGGCAATCCTCAAGGATACGGCGATGCCTGAAGTCAGCTGGCGCCGGGGCGGCAGTCCGTTGTTGGATGAGGCCGAAGGGGCGCTCCTGGTCGACGGCTCAGGACGGACTCTTGGCGTTGCTGGGCGACTCGGTGCCGCCGAGGCATCGAGGTGGAACCTCAAGCAGGCCGTCTACGTCGCCGAGATCGATCTCCAGGCCGCAGCAGAGAGACCCCCGCTGCCGCGCTTTCGGGAGCTTCCGCGATTTCCTGCCGTGGCGGCTGACATGACTGTCGAGCACGGTGACGACCTGACCTATACCGAGCTCGCAAAGACCGTTCAAACGATGGCGGGTGAGCTCGTGAACGAAATTTCGATGGTGGCACGCTTCACCGGCGGCGGCCTTCCCGCCGGGGTGGTTCGAACCACTCTGCGGATGGTGTATCGTCATCCGGAGCGTTCCCTGACCCAGGACGAGGTGAACGCCGCTCAAGAGAAGCTGCGATCGAATCTGGCAGGAAAGCTCGGTGTGAGGATTGCGTAACGAGGTGGTGATGGCGATGGAAATGGTGCTGAAGCAGCTGGAAGAACGGATTGAAGAGATGGTAGCGGCCTTTGCCGCGGCCAAGGAGCGTGAAGAAGGTCTCCAGACTCGGGTCACCGAGCTCGAGGGCCAGGTTGTTGAGCTCGAAGGCCGGCTCGAGGAGGGCGCCATGGCAGTCTCTCGGGCCGAGGAGCTCGAGCGCCAGAAGAATGACCTCTCTCAACGTCTCGAACGGGTCGTCACTGTGATCGATCGGGCACTCGAGAAGACCGAATCCTGAGGCGCCGATGGCGGGGGTGATCTCTGCCGGTTAGCGATGTGCTGATAGTTGGATGGGCCGCGCTCGTTGCGAGCGCCGGGCTCACAATGTTTTCTCTCGTCGGTCACCTCCTCATCCCGCCGCGGTGGCGGTCTTTTCATCCGGGCGTTGCGGTACTGCAAGAGATCTCTGCTGGAATGACGGCTGTCAGTCTGGTGGTCTGGCTGACGGGATCACTGCTCGGAACTCGGGCCGTCCCGTGGACCGTAAGCACGCTCGTCCTTGCGGCTTTGCCGGTGGCACGGTCCTGGAGACGATCGACTCACCGTGCCGTACGACTGGCGTGGCGGGCTGCGCGCCGCCACCCGTTCGCGGCCTCCGTGCTTCTGATTCCAGCCCTCTGGTGTTTGCCCGCTCTCCTGCTCCCGATCGTCGATTCGGACGGACTGCGCTACCACCTCGCCCTGCCCAAGCTCTTTCTGCTGGAAGGAAGGGTGTTCCTCTATCCGTGGGATGTTTCGGGCGCCTATCCGCAGGGCGCAGAAATGCTCTATCTCCTGGGATTGCAGGTCGGGTCGGCCCAAGCGGCGAAGTGGCTGCATTGCTCGGTGGTCGCTCTCGGGGTCATTGCTGTGGTCATGATGGTTGGACGCCGCAACGGGGGCGGGTTGCTCGGCGGCCTCGCCTATGCGGCGAGTCCGGCGGTTCTTGCGGGCGCGGCCGCCGCTTTCATCGATGGATTTACCCTTTTTCACATCGCGGTCGCTGCCCTGATTCTCAAGCGGCGAGGGCACCCGGGGGCGCTCGGGCTCGCACTCGCAGGAGCGGCGTGGACCAAATGGACCGTTGCGCCTGCCGTCGTCGGTCTCCTGGTCATGATGATTGTTGAATCGGCGCAAAAAAAACGAGTTTGCAGTGGGCTGGCGGTCATCCTTCCTCTCTGCTTCGTATTGGCGCCGCTCGTCATCCGCAATACGCTCGAGCTCGGCGACCCCGTTTTCCCGATCGCCACCGGTCTCGTCAGTGGTGAGATTCCTGGTGTCGATCCGGCGTTGCTAGAGACCGTGTCGCAGAGGCACCGTGACATTTCCGGGCCCCTGGGCGTGCCGTGGGGGCACCTGGTCGGAGAGGTCGAGGTTGACGAGATCGTCGGCTGGCATCACCTCCTGGCATTGATCGTGATGCCTTTGTTTCTTCGTGATCGCAGGGTTCGAATCGCCGCCTCATTGATCCTCCCATACCTCGCGATTGGCCTCTTTTTCCACCCGTCGATACGGCTTGCCCTGCCGATGATCTGGGGGTTGGCCGTTGTTGCGGGGGTCGTATTGCAGAGGGTGCGATTATTGTGGAGCCTGCCGATTTTGGCTGCCATGACGGTGCCCCTACTGCCGAGCTCGGGCCGCGACGCCAGGTCCGTCGTTCTCCCGTACCTGAAGGGCGAGATCGACCGCGCAGGCGTCATCGACCAACTCGTCCCGGGAACCGCGGCGGCGCGTTTCATCAACACACAGGGAGCGGGTGGCCGTGTCATGGCGATGGATTTTCCGGCTCCGTTCCTGTTCGACCGTCCTTGGGTGGCGGAAGGTCTCGTCAACCAGCCTCCCTTGCGCCTGTGGTTGGATGAAGCTGGGACTGCCGATGATCTCTACGACGATGTGGTGAGGCATGGAATTGCATGGATCGTCATCACGCCGGGATACGGCGGAGGTCGGCGCGAGGCATTGTTGCCGCTTGCGCGGACCGAGGCCGAAGCACGCCTGTTGCTCGGTTTCCGGTCGCGTCTCGAACTGGTTTATCGGTACGACTTCGTCGACGTCTGGCGGGTTCCCGATCTGGACGACTGAAATCGAACGCCGATTCCAGGCGAAATTCGCGTTTCCTCCAGTCTTCTGATTCGCTGAACATCGGTATTCACCTATGCGGTATACTAGATTTCGGAAAGGAGCATTTGTGACCACCGTACGAGCCAATGTCGAGATTTTCGGCCAGCGGCTCGGATTGCGTGCGGAAGGTGACGGAGAGCGCCTGCAAGAGCTGGCGCAGTTCGTTGACTTCCGGATGAAGGAGGTCGCCGATCGGAGTTCCAGTGTTGATACGGTCAAGATCGCGATTTTGACCGCGTTGAATATCGCAGATGAATTGTTTGAAGAACGAGAACTGGATCAGGATGACCGGACGAGGGAACTGGAGCATAAAGCGGAGCAACTGGTAATGAGATTGGAAGAGGCTATGGATATCGGGTTGAGCCCGAAAAATGGTGAATCTGGAGGTCCCTGCGCGGTTGGTGATGGGTGAAACTATCGTTGAACCAACACCT
>CAZCEX010000216.1:0-7223 GCA_964497785.1 uncultured Thermoanaerobaculia bacterium
TGTCGTTGTCGGAGAGAAAGCACTCGGCAACGGTAACGGTAACGGCAACGGGCTCGGGCTTGTTGCGTAGCGGCAGAAGCCGAAAAGGGTTTGAAGCTCAAGGTGCAGGTACCGTCGCCCGCAGCACCGCCAGATAAGCTCCCCGCTCCCCATGGGCCACTACCTCGCAGCTGAGGTCGGCCCTGATGGCGTGATCGCCGAGCAGCTGGGGAGAGGCAAACAGCCATCGATACCATTCTCCTTCGAGATCTTCATATCGAAGACGGAACGAGACCTCCCCCTGCATGAGGTTGCCGAAAGCCGCGGATCGAAGGCTCTCCAGGTCGTCCTCGCCGAACTCGGTCAGGAGATCGGCCGAGTCACAGACGACCTGTCCGCCGGGTGCGAGCATCCGGGAGAGCGAGCCCAGCCAGTGATCGAGGCCCGAGGTGTCGCCGGCGACTCCGATCCCGTTCATCAGGAGAAGAACGGTGTCAAACATCTTACCCTCGAGTGAGGCAATCTCTCCCCGACGCGCATCTCGGACGCCTCGTTCCGCCATGATCTGCACCGCCGCTGGGTCGATGTCCAGAGCCGTGACCTCAAGACCGCGCGCCTGGAGCTCGAGGGCATGGCGTCCGGCGCCGGCGCCGACATCGAGAACGTGGCCGCGACATCGGGAGAGTGCTTCGAGTTCCAGGGCGGGCAGGTCGAAACTATCGGGACGGTAGTAGGCAGCGGCAGAGACCTTTTCGGTGGCGAAGGCGTCCGAGTCGACCCGAAGTACGGCACTGCTCCGTCCGCGGTGGAAGGCGAGCAGAGCTGCACCCAGAGGGGCCCACGGGTCGGAAGAGGTGGTCCCGCCTGTTGCGGGTATTACCGGGTCGGTGGGTCCCATGGCTCTGTCACCAGATTCGGGTGTGACATCACCCGATACACAGGCAGGAGTCCGACCGACTCGTCCCAGTACGCTGTCTTCGAATACCACCAGAGGTACCGGGCGGAAGGATTGTTGGTGAACTCCGGGTCCTCGAGCGCCTGCGCCCAAGCGGCCTCGACCTCGGGTTCGGCCAGCATGGCCGTAGAGAGTCGTTCAAGCTTCGCGGTGCCGATGTACTCCTTGCGCTCGAAGACTGAGTGCAGCAGGCCCCAGCGAAGGAGGGAGTCGGGCCCTTCTGGCTCGAGCATCTGCGCGGCGAGCTCGAAGTTCGGCTGATCGGCCGGCACCCACAGGGTTCCCGCAGGTACGCGGCGCAGCTCGGCCGCGCGCGTGACGGTGACGTGCTCGACCTGAATCCGGCCTTGGTAGGGCCGCGACGCAAATACCGGGTCGGCCAAGCGCAGGGTTTCGACTGCCAGCTCCGTGTCTTGGGAAACGCGGCGGACAACAAGGCCGTGGTCCGCGAGCCGTGCTTCGACCTGCGGCCAGCCCGCAAAAACCAGGTAGCCCCGCGGCCGGGCCACTGAAATCGCGACCTCAGGCCGATGGAACCACGGCACCTCGAGCACCGGATCGTTCGGACCGCAGTCGTAGGCGGCCAGCGTCTTGCCCGTCACCGTCGAGGCGGAGGTCTTCCACCGGCACACCGGGAAACGGATGGTATCGGCCTCCTGTGATGTTGCCCATTGCAGAGCGATCGTCGATGGTGGGGCATCGGCGCGGCCGAGAGCTACAGTCGACGCCTCAGCCTGGGTAGTTGCTTTCACGAGGCTTGTGCCGGAGCGTGCGATTTCGAGCAGCAACTCCTCCAGGAGCCGCCGATTCGCGCGAACCCGCGTCTCGAAGTCGGCATATGCGTACATCTCGACCAGGATAGAAATGCGGTTGCGGAGGGTGAAGTAGCCGGTCGAGTAGCGCGCGCCGGTGACCCGCGAGTCGAATCCTTGTTCCGGGTCAGCGCCGTCGATCAAAGAGACGTAGGGACCGGTCTCAAATCCCGCCTCTTCGACCTCGGCAATGACCACCGGCATGTGGGCGTTGAGCCAATCGTCGAGGCTTGGAGCGAGCTGTGGCGCTTCGGCTCGCGACCAGGTGACGACCCAACGATGTTCGGACCCGTTGGTGACGTGATTGTCGACATGAATGTGGGGCTGCCAGGCGTTGACGAGGCTGATGAGGGCGCGCGCTTCGACGCTGTCGAGCTTGACGTGGTCTCGATTGAGGTCGAGGCCCGTGGTCGTCGTACGAAAGCCCATGCCCTGCTCGGGTCCGTTCTGGTTCGCCCGGTTGAGAGGTGAAACCCGCTCATGGCCATCGGCGTTGTAGATGGGGGCGAAGAGCAGAATTCCTGCTTCGAGAAGGTCGTTTCTTCGCCCCAGGGCGATGTCGCGCAGGATCATGAGGGAGGCGGTCTTACCATCGACCTCGCCGGGGTGGATACAGCTCTGGATGAGCACGATCGGCCGGCCGGAGGCGCGCGCGTCCTCGGCCGTGAGGTGCCCATCCTTCGATACGATGACGAGTGGCAGCTGCCGTCCCTCTGCCGAGTGTCCGAAGGCCGTGAGCACGATATGCGGCGACACCCTTGCGACTCGATCGAGGAAAACTAACGTCTCGGCGTGACTCGAGGTTGCCTTGAAGCCGGATTCTTCGGCAACCGTCAGCCATTCAGGGGGCCACATCTCGCCGTCTTCAGTGGCGAATGCAACGGAAGCGAGCAGGGGCAGGAATCCGATCAAGAAACGAATCATGGCGGGGTAGCCTCCATTCTCGGGAGAATGTTGCGGGAACGTCGCTCAGCTTTCTGGCGGCTGCATGAGCTCGATCGCTTCGGCTCGCGGCGCATTGCGCTCGACGTCCCAGTAGGGCGACAGTCGGCGGAGGTTGGCGACGATGGTTGGAAAGACCTCGATGACGCGATCGATCTCATCGGCGGTGGTATAGCGAGAGAGCGAGAAACGCACCGAACCGTGTACGGCGGTGAAGGGGATCTGCATCGCGCGCAGGACGTGAGATGGTTCAAGGGATCCCGAGGTGCAGGCCGATCCGGAGGAGGCGCAGATCCCGTCGGCCGACAGCTGGTAGAGCATGCCTTCACCCTCGATGAGGTGAATCGCCAGGTTGAGCGTATTCGACAGTCGCACCGCCTCACCGCCGTTGACCTGGACGAAGGGGATGCGTGCGACGAGCTCGCTTTCCAGCCGGTCGCGGAGCTGCCGAACTCTCTCTTCGACTTCGTCGTGGTTTTCGGCAGCCAGCTCCAGGGCCCGCGCAAGACCAACGATGAGGGCGACGTTCTCGGTGCCTGCGCGGCGGCCCTCTTCCTGGTGGCCGCCGATGAGAAACGGCCTGCAGGGGGTCCCCCTGCGCACGTACAAGGCGCCAACTCCTTTCGGGGCATGCAGCTTGTGCCCCGAGAAGGAGAGCAGGTCGACGTGTTTCAAGGAGCCTCGCAGGTCGAGTGGCAGCTTGCCCGCGGTCTGTGTCGCATCGGTGTGAACAACGATCGACGGGTTGGTCTCTTTGATGATTCGCGCGACATCGGCTATCGGGAAAATGACCCCGGTCTCGTTGTTGGCATGCATCAAAGAGACCATCAGGGTATCGGGCCTGAGCACGCGCACAAAGGCCGCCATGTCGAGTTGGCCCTGTTTGTCGACGGGAATGAAATCCACATCGAGACCCCGGCGCTGGAGCTCCTTGCCGACCTCGTAGATCGCCGGGTGCTCGACCGCTGTCGTGATGACGTGTTTGCGGGCAGGGTTGGCGTTCACAGTGCCGAAGATGGCGGTATTGTTGCTCTCCGTCGCGCAGCCGGTGAAGAGAACCTCGTCCGGCCGAATACCTCCGAGACTCCTGGCCACCGTCTTGCGCGCCTCTTCCATCGCCGAGTGAACCACGCGCGCCGGCTCGTATACCGACGACGGGTTGAAGTAGAGCTCCTCGAAGTAGGGCCGCATGGCGTCGACGACCTCGGGGGCTACTCTCGTCGTTGCGTTGTTGTCCAAGTAGATCACGGGTTGCATGCGCTCAGACCTCGATGACCCTGGTATTTTCGTCGATCTGGGTGCGCAAGCTGTGCTCTATCAGCTCCTTGATCGTCTTGGTCGAGCCGGCACAGGTGGAGCATTCACCGAGGAAGCGGCAGTAGACGACGTTGTCCTTGATGTCGACGAGCTCGAGGTCGCCACCATCCTTGGCGAGCTGCGGGCGGACAACCTCCTCGAGCACCCGCTCGACCTCTTTGGCGAAGCGGAATGGTGTGCGTTCGCCGCTCGCGGCGGGGGTGCGGCTCTGCCCCATGACCGGGAGGCTCGGCATTGTGGTGAACGAGTCGGCTGCTCGGCCCCATGCCTCGTCGAGAAGATCCTGGAGACCACCGGGTGTGTGGTGGCACGACATGCAGGCGCCGCCGGCCTTCACCGCGCCGGTGATATCGGCGATCGTCTTGAGCTCAAGCTCGGTGATTTTACGGCGCAGATAGGGTTCCGTGAGGCCGAAGCACTGGCAGACCAGACGCCCCTCCTCCTGTTCGTCCTTTCGAATGTCGATGCCGAGATCGCTGAGAGCGACGCCGCGTTTGCGCGCCCAGTCGAAGACCGCCGCTTCAAGTGCTTCGGCGCCCATGACCGAGCAGTGGATTTTTGCCTGGGGAAGGCCGCCAACGTAGCGAACAATGTCCTTGTTAGTGATATCGAGGGCGCCGACAGGAGTGAAGTCACCCTCTTCGATCAAACGGCAAAGGGCCTCAGAGGTGGCGATGGCGGAGGTGCAACCGAAGGTCAGATAGCGCACCTCGACGATGCGGTCCTCGAGAGGGTTGCTCGGGTGCCGGTCGACCCTGAAGCTCAGCTTGAGTGCGTCGCCGCAGGCGATCGAACCGTGCTCCCCCACGCCGTCCGGGTTTTCAATCTCACCCAGGTGGGTGCCAGGTTTTCCCTGTACGGCGTCCATGAACAGTGCTGTGGTCTTGTCCGAGTAATCCCAGGTCATGCGAGCCTCCAACCGTCCCTCCAGCGCAGACGGTGACGGGGCATTCTACTCGGGTTGACCCGCATCAAGGTATCCACCCAAATCCTTCGATGCTCACCGCAGCGGTGTGATTTTGAACCGCGAAGACGCTAAGGACGCGAAGAAACACATAAATCAAATTAAATTATGACTTTGCGCTCTTTGCGTCTTCGCGTTTCAATTGCCCTACACCCTCTTAGGGCAACGAGATACCTTCCAGATCCTGTGCAAGCGTTCTTCGGATCTCGTTGACGGTCGATCCAAGCAGGCGTTCCCGGGTCTGGCGAAACGCGGGGTCGGAGAGCTGGGAGAGCCGTTGTGTTTCCCGCATGGCGTGATCGAGCAGTGTGTCCGGTTCGACCACCTGATCGAGATATCCGGCCTCGACGGCGCCGGGCGGGTTGAAAAGCTCCGAAAGAAGAGTGGCTCTGATCTGATGTCTTTGTGTCAGGCGGTGACGGGCCAGCTCGGTCGCGAAGAGCGGAAGGGGCATCCCGATCGAAACCTCGTTGAGGCCGATTTTGAAGTCTCCCAGGACACCGATTCGCAGATCACCGGCGAGCAGGAGCAATGCGCCGGCTGCGACTGCGTGGCCCGTGCAGGCGACGACGACCGGCCGGGGGAAAGAGAAGAGCCGCATCAGCAGCTCTGCCCCTTCGCCAACCAGGGCGCGCAGGGCATCGTCACCCGACCGCATCACCGAGAGGTCGAACCCGCCGCACAAGCGGCCCGGTCTTCCGGCAAGGAGTACGGCCCGGGCCTCGGACTCCGCCCGGTCGAGACCGGCCTGAAGCGAAGAGATCACGGCGCTGGACAGGGCGTTCGCCTTGCCGTCGTCGATGGCCAGCACGGCGATCCCTTGGGTGATGTTGATCGTGACGGCGTCAGCCATCGGCGCCTCCTGAGTCTGGAAAATGATTGGTGATGAGTCGTTCAAGGTGGGTGACTTGTTCTTCGAGCCGGGCGACGCGTTCTGCGAGGCTCGGTCCGGCGGAGCGTTGGGGCGGGTCGAGCCTGACCTCGGCGGCTTGATCGTCGATATCACCGCCTACGAGGTGCATCCAACGTCGCTCTTTCTGACCTGGCTGCCGTTTTACCTGGGTGACGAGCGGAATCTCTCGTTCGGTCAACGCCAGGAGGTATTGTTCGACCTCCGACGGGTTGTGAAAGGGGTGCAGGCGGCCTGCCCGGGTGCGAAGCTCGCCCACCGTCTGTGGTCCGCGCAGGAAGAGCAGGGTCATGAGAGCCATTTCGGGTGGATCCAGGGCCATGCGACGTTCCAAGCTGTGCCGCCAACGCTGCACGCGGGCGCCCTCGACGGGCCACACGAGCACGTCGCCGTGGAGACGGTCGAGAGTGTTGAGCACATCGGCCTGGGACAGGCTCATGACGGGGTCGCGGTTCGACTTCTGGTCGCACGCCGCCACCAGCGAGTTGACCGTGAGGGGGTAGGCGTCGGGGGTGGTGCGTTCCTTTTCCAACAGACAACCGAGGACCCGGATCTCGGCCGAGTCGAGCGTACGGGGCAATGTCATCGCGACCTCCAGCCTCGAAGCATGCCATGGGAGAGACGTTCCGTCGAGGGGTATTTGACATTCAGAAAGAAAGAGACTACTGTCGCTTCTGCGCTACAAATGTAGCACATAGGTGACAGGAGAATCGATTATGTCATCAACGGATCACAACGACCTCAACTCGACCGAGCTCGCCGTCCTCAAGGTTCTTTGGGCTGATGGCCGTCGTTCCGCACGCGAGGTTCACGACGAGATCGGCGGTGGTCTGGGATGGGCGCCGTCGACGACACGAACGACGCTCGATCGCATGGCGAAGAAGGGACTTCTCAGCAAGGAGCCCTTTCACGGGGTCCAGCTCTATGCCCCGTTGGTATCGCGCGCGGCCGGGCTCATCGGCCTGATTCGTGAGTTTGCCGACAAGGTGCTCGACGGTCCGGTGGCGCCGGTCGTTTCTCTGGTCGAAGAAGCGGGCGACTTGAAGCCAGAAGAAATCGCCGAGCTTCGGGCCATCATCGAACAGCAGGGGGAGAATGCCTGATGGGCTGGTTCGAGACGCTGGAACCCGCGGCGTTAGCAGTCATCCGGTTGATCGTGCTGGAAAGCCTGTATGTGGTACCCATCTTTGTTGTCGTAGGCGTCGCCTCGTGGTTTTTCCGCGGGCGAGGCCCGGGGCTCCATCTCGCCCTCTGGTCTCTCGTATTGCTGCGTCTGGTCTTGCCGCCAGATCTGACCCATTCTTTCTCTGTGGGGCGTCTCTGGGCAGATCTGGTGGCGCCGCG
>CAZCEX010000217.1:0-7212 GCA_964497785.1 uncultured Thermoanaerobaculia bacterium
TCAGCACAACCGCGCTCTACAGCCGGAATCCCGCAGATCTTGGAAGCCGCCGACACGGTGGACGCCTACGAGCGTAAGCTCGTCAAGCAGATCGAGGTGGCGGGTATCACGGTCGCCGACAGCCACAACAACGCCTATGTGCGGCTGGTCAGCGTTGACAACAGGAAGGGCATCTCTGCGCGAATCGAGTACGACGCCATCAGGACAGGCCAGATCAAGCGGGAGCAGAAGAAAGTCAAGACAGGCGTCGACCTGGTGGAACTCTCCGGCGGCAGGGACGTCTACGACGGCTACATCATCGAGGACATCTACTGCGCTGAGGGGCAGGAGTACATCAGCTTCACGGGCGCCGAGGAGATCGTGCGCCTGGGCCAGACCATCGGTGAGGTCAACCAGGATCAGTACAAGCGGCTACAGATCCGCAAGACCATCGATGAACACCTCGACAAGGAGCTGCGCCTGAGGCCGAAGGGCATCAAGGTGCTGAGCCTCTTCTTTATCGACCGCGTGGCCAACTACCGCTCCTATGACGAGGATGGCGACTCGGTGAAGGGCAAGTACGCCATGATGTTCGAGGAGGAGTACGCCAGGGCGATCAAGAGGCCCAAATACACCACACTCTTCGAAGAGGTGGACCTGGAGACCGCAGCGGAAGGCGTCCACAACGGCTACTTCGCCCAGGACAGAAAGAAGGACTCCGGCGGCAAAGCCCGCTTTAAGGAGTCCAGAGGTAGTGGGACAGCCGCCGCCGACGAGGGCGCCTACCAGCTCATCATGCGGGACAAGGAGAGACTGCTGAGCTTCGACTCGAAGCTCAAGTTTATCTTCTCGCACTCGGCTCTCCGAGAGGGTTGGGATAACCCAAACGTGTTCCAAATCTGTACGTTGAACGAGACTTCGTCGGTGATGAAGAAACGTCAGGAGATCGGACGTGGCATGCGCATCTGCGTGAACCAGGACGGCGAGAGGGTCTTTGGCTTCGAGGTCAACACGCTCACCGTCATGGCGAACGAGTCCTACGAGGAGTTCGCTCGCAAGCTGCAGAAGGAGATCGAGGAGGACACCGGTATCCGCTTCGGCCTGGTCGAGAAGCACCTCTTCGCCAACATCCCGGTAGTTGGCGAGGACGGGGAGCCCCAGCCTCTCGGCACCGAAACCTCGAAGCTGGTCTGGGAACACCTGAAGGCCGAGGGGTACCTCGATGGCAAAGGCAAGGTGACCGACAAGCTCCGGGGCGCCCTGAAGGAGGATGCGTTGCAGCTGCCCGATGCCGTGGCCGAGCAGGCGGGACAGATAGCCACCCTGCTCAAGAAGGTTGTCGGCAGTCTGAACGTGAAGAACGCCGACGAGCGGACGAAGGTGCGGTTGAACAAGGAAACTTTCCTCGGCAAAGACTTCAAAGAGCTTTGGGACCGCATCAAATACAAGACGACCTTTCGGGTGAGCTTCGATACCGAAGCGCTTATCCAGACCTGTGCGGACGAGATCAAGAAGAGCCCGGTGGTCACCAAGGCACGCTTCGTCTATCGCAAGAGCAAGGCCGAGATCGGTCGTGGCGGGGTCGGCATGGGCGAAGCGTCCCAGCAGGTCTACAAACATGATGCGGAGCACATGACGCCGCCCGACATCGTCTCCTTCCTGCAGAACGAGACGAACCTAACACGCCGCTCCATCGTCGAGATCCTCCGGCGGAGTGGACGGTTGGGCGATTTCAAGCGCAATCCCAACAAGTTTATCGAGCAAGTCTCTGAGATCATCAAGACCCAGATGCGACTCTTCATCGTGGATGGGATCAAGTATCACCGGATCGGTGACGACCAATTCTACGGCCAGGAGCTCTTCAAGAATCAGGAGCTCTTCGGCTACCTCAGCAAGAACATGCTGGAAACCACAAAGTCGGTCTACGACCATGTTGTTTACGACTCGGGTGTCGAACGCGAGTTCGCCGAGAGGCTCGACCAGAGTGGCGACGTGAAGGTCTATGCCAAGCTCCCGGACTGGTTCAAGATCGAGACTCCGCTCGGGACCTACAACCCCGATTGGGCAGTGTTGGTCGAGCGTGATGGCGTCGAGCGCCTGTTCTTCGTGGTGGAGACGAAGGGCAGTCTCTTCACCGATGCGCTGCGGCCGACAGAGCAGGGAAAGATCGACTGTGGGAAGGCACATTTCGAGGCCCTTGGCACGGATATGGACTTCACCGTGGAGAACTCATACGACAGCTTTGAAGGGACGTTCGAGGCTCTCGCAACCGAAAGGCACACACCGCCGGTGAAGGCGCTACCGTTCCGCCGGGTCGAGCTCGGCGAAGTGGAGCCCTTCGTCAACGCCATCCCGCTCTACGATCTGACGGTCGCGGCTGGTCGTTTCAGTGGCGAGCAGGTCGTCGATGAGGTGCCCCAGCAGGCCGACGTCGAGAACCCCGAAGACTACGAGTGGGTCAGCTACGACGGGCGCCCCCGACCGGCCAAAGGGTTGTTCGTCGCACAAGTCGTTGGTGAGTCCATGAACAAGCGCATCCCCAACGGCGCATATTGTGTGTGGCGACTTTATCCGGCGGGTTCGCTCGGGGGCAGCGTCGTTCTCGCCCGACACCGGGATATCCATGACAGCGAACTTGGCGGGCATTACACAGTGAAGGTCTACGAGTCCGAAAAGGAGTACTTCGACGACGAAACATGGCGGCATAAGCGGATCATATTGAAACCGTTGTCAACGGACCCGAAATTCGAGCCCATCGTGCTGGAGGACTTGGAGGAGGGCGAGTTGAAGATCATTGCCGAACTTGTTGAGGTGCTGGGATGATGCAACATGACCAAACGCACGGCTCCTGACGAAAGGGCAGTATGTGAGGCGGTTGTCGAGGTATTCGACAACGCCACAAGAACCTGTGGGTCGAAGATCCTTGGGGCTCTGGTGCCACACTCGTGCGATCCAATACCGATGATTCACACCTTTCCTGATTACGAAGCGCAAGAGCTTTGTGATTTCGTGAATCAGTTCCAGACCTATGTGAAGTTGGCCAGTGATCCACGAGAGCTCACTCGCTTGCGCCTACTCATTTACACACACGTACTTGAAGCTGAACAACCTGCGGCCGTGATCTGGAATTTTTTGAGGCTCATTGATGGCCAAACCCCCAAATGGGACTTCGTGGGTGTGAACAGGAAAGGTGAAGAGTATTCTGCTGAGTTGCCGAGCGACAGGTACACCATTATCGAGAGACTCTCCGATAAACATGGTCTGGCGATTGGGGATGTTCTGTCGCAACTGTGGCGCAACAAACTGAGGAATTCCTTTCTCCATAGTCAGTACGTGACTCTCGAGAACGGGGACTTCAGGGGAGGGAAGGACCTGTCGCCTCTGACCGAGAGCGCGAGGAGGAAATCCGACCTTCCCAACCCAGGGCACGGCAATCCTCACTTCTATGAAGCAGCCGAGATCGAGAGCCTGTACCGGTCAACGTTGGAGTGGCTCAGGTGCTATACCGGTTGTTTCAAGATGGCGATGAAGCCCTTCCAAGACGGGGAGTTCTATGAGATCCCTTCAGGTCCCGTTTATTGGGACGTAGAACGGAACTGGTGGGGGACGAACCTCACCCGGGGTTCATAGGGATACTCATGAAAGGAGTATCTCGGCCCTGAAGACAACGAAACCGATCGGGATGGGCCGATAAGGCCTTTGATTGTTGGTGGAATGGGGCGAGCCTTGGCTCGCGAGGGTGGGCAGCGACTAGCTGCAATTCGCTAGTGAGCCCCAAGGTCTTTCGCTGATTGCTGCTCGCACCGTATGGAGATGAAGCAGATGACGTACCTCAAAGGCTTCGAACACTTCCTGTTTCTGCGGGTTCTTGCAGATGCGATCCCGAAAGGCGCAGCTGAAATCTGCAGGGATACCGAACGCCGCCAGCAGTGGTTGAGGGACTACCCACATCTTCTCTCTGGGGCAATGCTCCTCAGCGCATTTGCATACGCCGAGGGAATACTAGGAGAGGGTTGGATCGAAGATTACGGGGGCGACTTCGAGCGGGAACTTAACTCGCTCCGGATTATCCGGAATGCAATCACTCACAACGACGGCAACATCAGGGGTAACCGTCGCTCAAGAAACCGCAACGGGGAAGAGCAGTTTCAGTATGTCCGGGTGTTTCGAGATCAGCTGATCTCGAATCGCTACCAACCGTTGGCCAAATGGGATAAGAAGAAGAGATCCACGTATATCGAACTCGAGGATTCAGGGTCATCGAAACTGGGCGAGTCTTCCTACGGCCGAATCGGGGCAGTTGTAAATAGCGTTCTCATGCGCGCAGGGTTTATAAAACACTCCGAGGAACAACAGGTTTGAGATCAGCGCCCATCCCGTTTTGGCTGGGGCCATTGACAGTGCTCTATGAATAATAGACAATGACTATTATGGTTAGCGCGCTGCAAGATGAGTGGACCTTGAGCGAAGCGGCTCGACTGCTCGGGGAGCCTCAGCATCGGTTGATCTACCTGTGTGAGAAGGGTGTCGTTCAGCCTGATCTGCAGGATGCCGAGGGCCGGGGAAGCAGTCGGCGGTTCTCGGCTCGGAATCTACTCGAGTTCGCCGTTGCACTTCGGATTCGGGAGCTGGGGATACCGGCGTCGGTGGTCGGAGCGGTACTTCATGTGCTGCGAGGATTCGAGAGGACCATCGGAAAACAGCTGACGGGTTTTAAGCTGCCTGGGAGCCTGTTGGTCGAGGGGGCGCCGGAGCTGAAGGTGATCATCGGTGATGACCAGCGGCTGTACTTCTCGTTGGGTAAAGGCAAGGCGAGGGCCAAAACCTACGGAGGGATCTCGATTCAAGACCTGGTTGGCAAGGCGGATGATCCTAATGGCTTCAAGAAGTCGTTGCGGGGAGTGGGTAAAGAGACCAAGCCGGGCCAGTTGTTGGCCAAGGTCGAGGTAAGCGTGACTGGGATTGCGAAGGACCTCGGGCTGGGTGCCTGAGTTTTTTTGAGTGCGATGATAGTCGTTGTCTATCATTTAGGGAGTTGCGATGAAGAGTGAAATCGCCGAACAGTTCAACGGCTCAAGGGACGACCCTCGGGAGAAGGGCGGTGGTCATCCGTGGCCGGCCGAGGTCACTGAGCTGCTCGACCACTTGGCCGTTGAGCTGGCGCTCGAGTATGTGCGCTTAATGGAAGCTGCGGCGGAGAAGGGGCGCGCAACCCCCGACAGGACCAAGACTGAACGGAGGTAGGTATGCGAGCGGCGATCTACGCACGGTACAGCTCGGAGAACCAACGCCCGGAGTCGATCGAAGATCAGGTCTCAGCGTGTCGACGGCTCGCCAAAGAGCAGGGGCTTGTGGTCCTTGATGATCACGTGTACGCCGACCAGGCCCAGTCTGGAGCGCGGTCGGATCGAGAGGGCCTCTGCGCACTCGTCGCAGCGGCGCGCGCCGGCCTGTTCGAGGCGGTCTTGGTCGATGATCTTTCGCGGCTGGCTCGTGACAACTACCTCATGCTTTCGGTGCTGGCGGATTTTCAATTCGAAGGGGTGCGGGTGATCTCGGTTGCAGATGGTCTCGACAGCGGTGATGAGGACTCGACTCTGGCGATCCAAATCCGTGGGATCTTCAACGAACTGCAGCTTCAGGATTTGAAGAAGAAGACTCTCCGCGGGCAGATGGGTCAAAAACAGCGTGGGTTCACAGTTGGTGAGAGGACCTTCGGTTACCGGTCGGTGCCGGTGGGTGAAATCCGGATGGATAAGAAAGGGCGGCCGCGACCCGAGGGATTCAAGATGGAAATCGAGCCTCGCGAGGCAGCGGTGGTTCTCCGGATCTTTCAGGCATATGGCGAAGGGATGTCGCTTACCAAGATCGTACGGATGCTCAACGAGGAGGGCGTTCCCGGGCGGTTCAGGGCTAGCAAGGGGTGGTCGCCGGGTACGGTCGGCCGGATCCTCGACAACGAAAAGTACAACGGGCGCTGGGTCTGGAACAAGAAGGGCACCCGTAAGGACCCGCGGACCGGTAGGCGCCGCCAGTTCGTCAAACCCGAGTCCGAGTGGGTAATCCACGAGGATGAGTCTCTGCGTATCGTGTTGTCCGAGCAGTGGGACGAGGTCAGGGAGCGGAGGGAAAAGGTCAGAAAGAGCTGGCCCGGGGGCAAGGGGAAACGGGGCTTCTCGAAGGAGCAGGGAAGCCGCCAAAAGCATTTTCCGACTCACCTGCTCTCCGGTGCGATGGTGTGCGGGGATTGTGGTGCCGCCATTGCGCTGGTCAGCGGAAAAAGTGGAGGCTACTACGGCTGCCTCGCTGCCGCGAAGGGCGGCTGTGACAACAGGATGTTGGTGCGGCGGCGCCTGGTCGAGAATGTCGTCACCGAGGCGGTCCGAGACCAAATCTCATCGCCCGAGCAAATACGCTATGTCCTCGAGCGGGTTGAGAAGGAAGTGTACAAGCTTTACTCTCACGTGCCAGAGACGATTCGACTGAAGGAGGCCGAGCTAGCGACCGAGGATCGCCGGCTGGCAAACTTCGTCGAGTTTATCGGTGAAGGGCGAGGCAGCCAGGCGTTGGCAAAGGCGCTCGTCGAGACAGAGCGTCGAGTCGATGCGCTTCGAGAGGAGGTGGATGGCCTCCATCGGAGTGGCGAGAAGGTCTTTCAGGCGCCGCCAGTCGAGTGGATCGAGACGCGCCTCGAAGAACTCACGGAGGTCCTCAAGCGGCGAACAGGGGAATCGGCGATGGTGCTTCGGCGGCTGCTCGGGCAGATCCGGATGGTGCCGACCAAGGGCGACATCGGGCGGCCGTACTACGTGGCGCGTACTTCGATCGATGCGTTGGCGATCCTGGACGCCTCAAAGGAAAAGAACCGCCGTGGCGGCGGTTCGAATTCTTTTCATTGGTGGAGCCGATGTCGATCGAACTGGGGTCCGAGGCGTTCCTCGGTGTTCCTGGAAATGTAAGTGAGATTTGGACTTCCGACAATAATCATTCCGTATCATTCCGTAGAAATGTGCTACAATCCACCTCCGAGATGGGTACAGAGACGGGTACCGGATTTTGGGGTTAAAAATGGTCCTACTTAACAAACTCGCAACAAAAACCGTTGACGCAGCCGGAGTCGGAAAACACGGCGATGGTGGCGGATTATGGTTGAGAGTACGGCCGAACGGCTCGCGAGCATGGGTTTTCAAATTCACCGTTAACGGTCGCGATCGTGAGATGGGACTCGGCCCC
>CAZCEX010000218.1:0-7198 GCA_964497785.1 uncultured Thermoanaerobaculia bacterium
AGAGCATCAAGATCTTGGCACATCTCATCCGGCAGAATCGCTCAGTCTAGGTATTCGTTGAAGAGAAAACGACGTCAACGGCGGCACGTCAACTGCTCCACGATTTTGTTGCCTCTGGAAAATATTTTCTCGGTCAAGGTGTACAGAACACTTGATCAACAGTACAATTTCAACAGGAACAGCAACCTCAAACAGGAGAGTACGAAAAATTCGGGTTCTGACGGAAGGACCACATGGCCAGAATTGGTGTCTTTGTCTGTCACTGCGGCGAGAACATCGCCAGGACGGTTCGACCGGACCGGATTGCCGACTACGCCTCAAACATCCCCGGCGCAGTCTTCACGGCGGACTATCCCTACCTCTGCTCTGCACCCGGCCAGAAGATGCTGATCGACGCTGTACGAGAACACGATCTCACGGGTGTGGTCGTGGCCGCATGCTCACCACAGCTGCACGAGCCCACGTTTCGTGAGGCCGCCGTTCAGGCCGGTCTCAACCCCTACATGTGCGAGATCGCCAACATCCGCGAGCAGTGCACCTGGGTCCACCCCGAGGGTGAACCAACCACCACCAAGGCCTGCCAGATCGTCGCCTGCAGCGTCGAGCGTCTCAAACAGGCGCAGCCACTCGACCCGGTCGAGGTCCCGGTGACCAAGAGGGCGCTCGTCATCGGTGGTGGGGTCGCCGGAATCCGAACCGCCCTCGACATCGCAAAATCGGGATTCCCCGTCGTTCTCGTCGAGAAACAACCTTCTCTTGGCGGCAACATGGCTCGCCTGTCGGAGACCTTCCCCACCCTCGACTGCTCGCAGTGCATCCTGACCCCTTTGATGGTCGAGGTATCCCGCCATGCCAACATCGAGGTCCTGACCTATGCCGAGGTCGAGGCGGTGAGCGGTTTCGTCGGCAACTTCACCGTCCGTATCAGGAAGAAACCGCGCTATGTGGTGACCGAGGACTGCACCGGCTGCGGCGACTGCGCGACCGCCTGCCCAGCGGCCGTACCGAACGAGTTCGACCGCGGTCTCGCCGCCCGGAAGGCGATCTACATACCCTTCCCGCAGGCAGTTCCCCCCGTCTACACTCTGGATGCCGACAGCTGCCTCAACGCCAAGCTCGACTCAGACACCGGGTTCAGAGTGCTGGCGTGCGTCCACTGCGACGACGTATGCAAGCCCAGAGCAATCGACTTCGACCAGCAACCGGAGCATCTCGAGCGCGACGTGGGCGCCATCGTCGTCGCCACCGGCTTCGACCTCCTGCTCGGCGATCAGGCCGCGGAGCTCGGGTACGGTACCTTGCCCGACGTCGTCGACAGCCTCGAGTTCGAGCGCCTGCTTTCAGCCGCCGGACCGACGCACGGCGAGGTGCGCCGTCCGTCCGACGGCGCAGTACCGAAGGACGTCGTCTTCATCCAGTGTGTGGGCTCCAGAGATCCCGCCCACGGCAAACCCTACTGTTCGAATGTGTGCTGCATGTACACTGCCAAACACGCACTCCTGCTCAGGCACAAGGTTCCCGAGTCCCGGGCGACGGTCTTTTTCATGGATGTGCGCGCCGGAGGCAAGGGCTATGAGGAGTTCGTACACCGTGTCATCGACAAGGAGAGGACCCTCTATATCCGCGGTCGGGTGAGCCGGGTCATTCCCCGTAACGGTAAGCTGATGGTCGAGGGCGTCGACACCCTGTCCGGACGGTTGGTCGAGCTCGAGGCTGACATGGTGGTGCTGGCAGCGGCCATCGTGCCAACCAACAACAGCGATCTCGTCGGCGTCCTGCGGGTACCGACCGACAGCCACGGGTTCTTCCAGGAGCTGCACCCGAAACTCCGCCCGGTCGAGACTCTGACCGCGGGCATCTTCCTCGCCGGAACCGCCCAGGCGCCGAAGGACATCCCCGACACCGTCTCGCAGGCCTCCGCCGCCGCGAGCAAGAGTCTCGAGCTCCTGTCGAGTGCTGTGCTTCTCAGGGAACCGACCACGGCGATCATCGACGAGGGCCGATGCGCGGCCTGCTTCGAGTGCCTGCAGGTCTGCCCTTATGGTGCGATCGACCGCAAAGAAATTCGAGATCGTGACGGCGCTTTCGTGCGCTACGTCGCCTACTCCAACCCGGCCATGTGCGAAGGCTGCGGCGCGTGCGCGGTCACCTGCCGAGGCGCCAATATCGACCTTAACGGGTCTGGAGAGGAGCAGATATTCGCCCAGTTGGCAACGATGGGAACGGACATCGAGGGAGTCCCGAGATGATCGCCGGGACACCGGCCGCCGCTTCTGAATGGAGCCCCCACATCGTTGCCTTCGTATGCCGTTGGTGCAGCTCGGCAGGCGCCGACCTGGCCGGAACGACCCGTCTCACGTACCCGGCCACCGTCCGCCTGCTGCGCATCCCCTGCACCGGCCGTATGAACCCGCTGTTCATCATCAAGGCCTTCGAGAACGGCGCCGACGGGGTGCTCGTTTCCGGGTGCCACCCTGGGGACTGCCACTACATCAGCGGGAACCTGGTGGCCCGCCGGCGATTCACGATATTTCGCTCCCTGATGGACCTCCTGGGCCTCGACCGGCGACGGCTGCACTTCTCCTGGGTCTCGGCTGCAGAGGGTCACAAGTGGGTCGAGGTCGTCCAGACGGCGGATGCTGCGGTTCGACAGGCGGGCCCCCTTCCACAGGCCGGCAGGCACGGCGTTGACGGCGTTGCGCCGCCGGTATTGCGGGCCCCGGATCCAGTCCGTCACCCTCCGCCGGCAACAAAGGACCTCCAGACCACGACCGCCGAGCTCCGCCGGGTCATCGGAGATCTGTTGTTGCGGGGCGAGGTCTCCCGCGTGGTGGCCTACGGCCAGTCCCCGCTGCCGATCCGAACGGTACCCATTCACATCTGCAACCCCGAGAAGGTGGATCAGGTCGTGTGGTCGCAGTACTGCAGATCGAACCTATCGGTCTATCTGCCCCGGGCGCTTGAGCTCGCGGACAGGGTGGGCGTCGTGGCCAAAGCCTGCGACGTCAAGGGGGTAATCGGGCTCGTCCAGGAGGGGCAGGTCAAGAGGGACGACGTCGTGATCATCGGCGTTCACTGCGGCGGGGTCTGGTGCGGTGAGAGCCTGGCGGACAAGTGCCTCACCTGCACCGGGGAGGCTCCGGCACTGTGCGACGTGCAGATCTCGACGCCTCCCCACAGCAGTGACAGGGCCTGCGCCAACGACAATGAGGATCCCCGCGACCAACAACTGGACACCCTGCTCTCCTTGACGCCCGAGCAGCGATGGGCATTCTGGGAGGCACAGTTCGAGCGCTGCCTTCGCTGCTACGCCTGCCGCGCGGTCTGCCCCCTGTGTTACTGCGATACCTGCATCGCCGATGAGCACCGGCCGCAGTGGGTACCGATCACCATCGACGAGCGCGGCAATACGGCATGGAACGCCGTTCGGGCTCACCACCTGGCGGGGCGCTGCACCGGGTGCGACGAGTGTGCGCGGGTCTGTCCCGCCGACATCAGGCTCGATCTCCTGAATCGCCACCTGGCCCAGGAGATCGAGCGTCGCTTCGACTACCGCAGTGGAGAGGACCCCCTGGCGCCGCCTCCCATGACCGTATTCCGCGACGAAGACCCCGAGGAGTTCATCCTGTGACCGCGCGCACGGGATGGCGACTGAGCGAAGAGGAGCTCAGGACGTGGCTCGCCGAGCTCCCGAGCGACGAACGTACGCTCATCGGCCCGGTCGAGGATAATAATCTACGGCTCTTCCGGCCCGTCGCCGACGCCGCTGCCATCTCGCTGCAGCCGGGCAAGACCCGCTGGTCGCCGAAGGAGTACCTCTTTCCGCGCACCCAACCCCTCTACTCGTACTCGTTTCGCGGCGCCGAGGTCGAGATCACGGAACCCCCCGAGCAGGTTCGAGATCTGATCTTGTTCGGCCTGCGGCCGTGTGACGCGGCTGCGGTGGCGCGCCTCGACGCGGTATTCCTCAGCGGCGTGATCGACCCTTTCTATGCCCGGCGTCGCGCTGCATCCACGATCATCACGCTCGCCTGCGCCGAAGCCGAGCCCGAATGCTTCTGCACAGCGGTGGGCGGATCCCCGGCAGGCGAAGAGGGCAGCGACGTGATGGTCGTCAACCTCGAAGAAGTCTTCCTCCTCTCGCCGACCACGGATACCGGAAAACTCCTGATCGAGGACCACGATCATAATTGGGTCCCGGCCATTGAGCACGACTGGGAGAAGGCGGCGAAACAGACGGGACGAGTCGAACGATCCATCGCCGCTCCGCCATTGAACCCCACCTGGTCGTCGGCCCTCGAGCAGCGCTTCGGCGACGACGTCTGGCAAGAGTTCGGTGAGCTCTGCATGGCCTGCAGTATCTGCTCCTCGGTATGCCCGACCTGCAGCTGCTTCGACATGGCGCACGACGGCAACGCCTGGGGAGGCGCCCAGTTCAGAACCTGGGACGCCTGCACCTTTTCCCGTTTCACCGCCCACGCCTCGGGACACGACCCCCGCTCGGATCAGGCGGCACGATACCGTCAGCGCCTGTTGCACAAGTTCGCCTACCGGACGGAAGCCGACCCCGGCTCTTTCCGCTGCGTCGGCTGCGGCCGGTGCAGCGCACTGTGCCCGGCCGGGCTCGACATTCATTCCGTAGTCCGCAAGATCGCCGAAGGGGCCCACGAGGACGAGACCCATGCAGCCGGCTGAGATGGTCAACCCCTATCTTCCCATAAGGCTGCGCATCGCGGCGATCCGCGAGGAGACCCCTGACGTGCGCACCCTGACGCTCGAGTTCGTGGACGGCCACGAGGCTGCCGGTTTCTTCGGCTGGCGGCCGGGGCAGTTCGGCGAGTTCACGGTCTTCGGCCACGGTGAGTGCGTTTTCGCCCTGGCCAATACGTGGCCGGAGAATACAAGGGCGGGCGACGCCCCACCGTCGATCGAGTGCACCTTTCGCACCATCGGCAAAGTGACGACTGCCCTCTGCCGGCTATCGGTCGGCCAGGAGATCGGTTTTCGGGGTCCCTACGGCAACGGCTTCCCAGTGGAGGAATGGGGGGGGCGCGACCTGGTTTTCCTCGGCGGCGGCATCGGCATGGCGGCCCTGCGTGCATCTTTGCTGTACGTGCTCGAAAACCGCAGCGCCTACGGCGCCGTCGTCGTACTCAACGGCGCTCGCAGCGCTGGTGACATCGTCTACGAGGACGAGATGAAGAGGTGGACCGAGAACGAGGACGTCACGGTTGTTCGTACGGTGGATCCAGGAGGCGAGTCGGAAGACTGGGACGGTGAGGTCGGGCTCCTGCCTCAGGTCTTCGAAAACTTGAATCTCGATCCGCACGGCCGGCTGGTGGTCGCCTGTGGGCCACCGATCATGCTCCACTTCCTCTTTCGATCTCTGGACAAGCTCACCTACTCGCCCGACCAGGTCTTCACTACGCTCGAGAACAAGATGAAGTGCGGCATCGGTCTGTGCGGGCGGTGCAACGTCGGACCGTTCTACGTCTGCCGTGACGGTCCCGTCGTGACATGGCGCGAGTTGCAGGCGCTTCCGAAGGACTACTGAGCCATGGGTGAAAACCGGGGTTTTGGTATCGAGAATGGCAAGGCTGCCGAGGATGGTGAACCATGACCGGCAGGTTGATTCCAGACTGGGACATCCGCGACCTGATCCTGTCGACGGGCGGGGAGGACGCTTTTGGCTGTTACCAATGCGGCAAGTGCATGGCGGTCTGCCCCTGGTCCCAGGTCGAAGCCGTGCACTTTCCCGTCTACCAGATTCCCCAGGCGGTGAAGCTCGGCGCCATTCTGGCGAGCGAGGACCCGGAATCGATCGAGCGCGAGGTCGACGAAGTCTACCGCTGTGTGGGCTGCGAGGCTTGCAGGACCCGGTGTCCGCACGAGGTCGGTCAGGCCGACATCATGCGCGCCATTCGCAGGATTCTGGTCGAGTACGACTCCTACCCATCCGAGCTCAAGGATACAGTCGCCCGCATTCAGAGCTCCGGCAACCCCTTCGGCGAACCCAGGGAGAATCGAGCTCGGTGGGCAGACGAGATGCAGGTGCCGGATTTCTCTAAGGACACCGAGTACGCCTACGCTCCGTGCTGCGTGCCAGCCTACGATCCGCGAGCGAAAAAGGTGGCCCAGGCCACCGTGCTAATCCTCGAGCACGCGGGTATCAGCTTCGGTCTGCTCGGCACCCGGGAGTCCTGCTGCGGCGAAGGCATCCGGCGTGCAGGCGCAGAGGAGGTCTTTCAGGAGACCGCCGGGATCAACCTGGCGGCTTTCGCAGACGCTGCCGTCGAAAACCTCCTGGTCACGTCACCCCACTGCTTCACGGCCTTCTCGAGCGAGTACGAGGAGTTGGGCCCAGTGCCGAACATCCTTCACATAACTCAGCTCTTCAGCCGATTGATCAAAGACGGCACCCTCTCACCGGCCAAGTCCCTGGACAAAAAGGTCGTCTACCACGACCCGTGCACGCTCGGTCGTCAGAGCGGAATCTACGACGAGCCGCGCTTTGTGCTGCAGAGCATCCCCGGCATCGAACTCGTCGAGATTCCGCACTACAACCGCCAGCACAGCCTGTGCTGCGGTGGTGGTGGCGGTGGAGCATGGCTCGAGCGACCGGTAGAGGAGAGGTTGGCGATCATCCGTGTGCGGCAGGCGCTCGAAACAGGCGCCGACATCCTCGCCGTCGCCTGCCCCTATTGCCTGCAGATGTTCGAGGATGCGGTCAAGACGCTCGATGCCGACATTGAGGTGAAGGACGTCGCGGAGCTCCTGGCGTTCGCATTGTCGGAGTGATACTGGGGAAGAAAATGCCGCAAAAAGGCTTGGCGGGAAGAAGGACGAGTCGGGATCAAAGCCCCACCGCGAACCGTGCCCCGAAGCGCCTTGGTGCCTTTTTACGGCCTTTTCTCATGGACAAGACAATCAGAAACTATCCGGAGCAGGTATCGAATACCAATTCGAGGGCGGTCGCAGGGCTCACTACCAGCACTCCCGCATGGCGGGTACCGAACAGGGTATCGAAATGACGGCGATCTCCGGTCACGAGGGCGTCAACGCCACCGGCAACCGCCGCGGCGAGAATCGGTGCGTCGTTGGCCGGCAGACCCAGGCCGGTGGCCCAGGCGACAAGACGAGGGCCGGCTTCCTTCACCATTTCGACACGATCGGCGCTCGAGGGCCTTGCCGACGAACG
>CAZCEX010000219.1:0-7143 GCA_964497785.1 uncultured Thermoanaerobaculia bacterium
GCCGGTTGATCATCACCCGAAAGACCGGAATCAGGCGCTGCTCGATCATGGTCGGCTACTGGTCAACGATCGAAAGCGGCCAGCTACATCGGGTCATGGCTGCCCGGTCAACGAGGGCAGTCGTAGGTTTCAGTCGGCGCCGCGTAGATGAACTCGGCGTCGCCGGTGCCGTCCGGGTTGCCATCGACCTTCGAGACATAGGCGATGAACATGTTTGGAAACTGGGTGGCGCATGGGTCCGGGAAGACATCCGCCGGGTCGAGGGTCAGCTCAACCGTCAAGGGGCCGTCCGCTTTCGGCACTCCGAGGTCGGCGAAGGACCACTGGCTCATCGACGATGGAAGCATTGTCTTCGAGCCTTCGACGACGGTCGCCCCGGAGGCGTCCATGACCTTGTAGTGCACCGTGATCTCTGCAAACAGGGCCAGGCTGACGATGCCCAGGTTGGAGCGGAAGCGACTGTCGTTGATGGCGCCCGTGACGTACGACGGCGTTCCGGATGCGTTGATCACCCAACCCAGAGCGGGCACAGTCTGACCGAAGGTGCCCTCCGAGCTGCCGGTATTGTAGGTGCGGGTGGTGGCGAGGATGACGCTCCCCTCCGGGTTCGTAGTGATGACGGACGGGTCGACCATCAGGAGCAACGCTCCTTTGATGTTGGTCTCGTAGCCGAAGAGGTTGTTGATGACGTCGACGATGAGCCGCGTCTCCCTCGGCGCGAGGGTGAATCTGGTCGGAAAGGTCGGGTCGAAGATATTGGCCTGATCGGCGATGACGAACTGGGTTCCGACCGTGAGCTCGGAATCCGTCAGGTTGACGACCGTCAGGTCGCTGAGCCACTGGGTGCCGCCGACGCCGGCGGTGCGGGCGACAACGGGGAAGAATTGGGAGTGGGCGATCTGCTGCGCCTCGACAGGCGCGGTGGCACAGAGCGCAAGAATGATAAGGGCGAGAGTGATTTGGCGCATAGTAAAAAATACCTCCAGAGAATTCATCGGCACATGATAGCGGGTCCATTGTGTTTTTGTGTTTTGTGGCACTGCCGGTGGCCCCAGGGATTGATGGTATTTTGATGGGCAGAGGTCCGTCCGTTCTATTGGGTCGTGGGTGCCAGGAAACAATGGCGGATCGAGCCTCAATCTGGGAGCTGCAATGACATCAAATAAAGGGCGTTATTTTTCGAAAGATCACATCTATCGCGACCTGACCATCGGTTTGATGCTGTTCTTTGTCCTCAATCCAGTGGTCGATTGGCTGACTGGGTCTTCCAGGTTCAACAGTTATCTGATCGCCGGCTTTCTTCTCTTCGCGCTGTTTGAGATTACGCGCCGGCCTTCCGATGTGTGGATCGGCCTGGTGCTCGGCCTTCCCGCGATAGCCGGCGGCATTGTCAACGCGAACACGCCCGATACCCCAGCTATCAATCTGGGGCCAATGATCCTGGGAGGGCTCTTCGTCGGTTTTCTCATCTGGCGAATCCTCAAGGACGTCCTCATCGGGCCGAGAATCACGTCCGAGAGGATCTTTGGCGCCATCTGTGCGTACCTGCTCATCGGTTTTTTGTTCTCCAGTCTCTACGGATTCGTCGCGCTGCTCGATGAAAACGCGTTCTCCGTGTCGGAGAAAATCCAGGAGACGTGGGCCGCTGGAGACCATTCTGATAATGGAGGAATCCTCACCTATTTCAGTTTCGTCACCATGACCACCCTCGGCTATGGCGACCTCTCCCCAGTCTCCTCGAGCGCCCGCACGCTTGCCTGGATTCAAGCTCTCGTCGGTCAACTCTACCTGGCAATCACCATCGCAGGGCTGGTTGGCCTCCACATCGCCAATCAGAGAGGGAAGGAATAGCAGTACTCAAACAGATACACTGGGATCTTCGCCTTCGAAACGGTTGTTCATATATTTTTTCGCCTATGGGGGCTACGCCCCCCCAGCCGTGCCGGAGCCCGCCATCGCGGCATCGACCTCGTCGGTCGGTTCAGTTGGAACCGGCGCAACCGGCTGTTGGGCCCCGTCGGGATTCCAACCGCCACCGAGGGCGCGGTAAAGATCTACCAGGTTTTTGATGACGATGCCTTCGCTTGCCGCGAACTCGTCCTCACGCAGCAGGAGGGTGCGTTGGGTGTCGAGCACGTTCTGAAAATCGGTCAACCCGGCCCGGTACTGGGTCAGGACCAGGTCGAGGGAACGTTGGGTGGCATCGACCGACTCGGCGAGGCGCGCCCTGCGTGCGACCTCCTTCTCGTATGACACCATGGCGTCCTCAACCTCTTCGAGGGCGAGAAGGATCGACCGTTCGTAGTTCGCCAGCAGCTGTTCGGTGCGGGCCTCTTCGGCGGCGATCTGCGACCTCACGGCGCCGCCCGCGAAGAGTTTCCAACGAATCGGCAACCCGATCGACCAGTTGACGCTGTCGGAGCTGAAGAGGTCGCCGGCAGAGGTCGCTTGCAGGCCGAGGAAACCACCGAGTGAGAACTGCGGATAGAGATCGGCGGTGGCCACCCCGATGCGGGCGGTCTGGGCGGCGAGCTGGCGCTCGGCCGCGCGGATGTCCGGTCTTTGGCGTAAGAGGTTGGCCGGCAGTCCGGTCGTCACAGCATCGGGCTCTGTTGGAATAGGCACATCGTCGCTCAGCTCGTCGTCGAGAGTGCCGGGGCTGGTCGCCAGGAGTACGGCGAGGCGGTTGAGCGCCAGGGTCAGATTGCGTTCGAGCGTAGGAATCAGAGACCGGGTATTGGCCAGATTCGACTCGGCCTGGGCGACGTCCAAAGCCGATACCAAGCCGGCGTTGAATCGATCCTTGGTGAGCTGGAGGGTGTCCTCTTGACCAGCGACGTTGGACCTGGCCAGGCGAAGGCGCTCCTGTTGCTCACGCACGTTGACGTAATTGAAGGCCACTTCGGCGAAGAGAGTCACCAGCACATCGCGGTAGTCTTCAACCGAGACCTCGATCTCGGCATCGGCTGCCTCCACCTGGCGGCGGATGCGACCCCAGAGATCGATTTCCCAGGAGGCGCCGACCCCGAGGTCATAAATACTGGCGGGTTCGAATGCTTCGTCCGGGACGACTCCGCCCAAAATTCCATTTTTGGAAGTGTCGCTACGGGTCGCATCGCCGCTCAGACCTACCTGAGGGAGTTGTTCTCCGGATACGACACCCCGCAGCGCCCGAGTTTCTTCGATCCGCCACAGGGCTTCACGGAGTGTCAGGTTCGAGTCTCCGGCTCGTTCGATGAGCGAGTTCAAAGCCGCATCGTCAAAAACTGTCCACCAGGTCTGAATTGAGGCATCGCCTTCCGCCAGTCCTTCAGTGGCTGCTGCGTTCCATGCGTCGGGTACTGTCGGGAACTCCGGCGGTACATAATCCGGACCGACCATGCAGCCGGCCAAACCAATGGCAGCGCCAGCTACGAGCATTATCAGGAGTTTTTGATTTTTCATCTCTCGCTCCTCAGCTCTCTGCGCCGGCCTCGGCCGGTTCCGGATCTGCAGGCGACTTCACGCCACCGATCTTTTCGCTGGCGCTCTGTACCACGTAGTAGAGCCATGGAAGGACGAAGATCCCGAAAGCGGTGGCAAAGGCCATACCGCCGAAGACTGCCGTGCCGAGGGCGACCCGGCTGGCGGCGCCGGCGCCGGTGGCGAACAGCAGCGGAAGCACACCGAGGATGAATGAGAATGCGGTCATCAGGATTGGTCTGAACCTGAGCCGCGCGGCCTGCATGGCGGCCTCGAAGGGGCTCTTGCCTTCCTGTCGCAGCTGATTGGAGAACTCAACGATCAAGATGGCGTTCTTAGCCGATAGGCCGATGAGCAGGACGAAGCCGATCTGCGTGTAGACGTTGTTGTCGAGTCCTCGTGCCAGGGTCAGGGCCGAGGCACCGAGGATGGCAATGGGAACCGAGAGGATCACACCGAAAGGCAGGGTCCAGCTCTCGTACTGCGCGGCCAGGAACAGGTACACAAAAACGATCGCCAACGCGAAGATGAAGCCGGCAGCGCCACCGGCGGCGAGCTGCTGGAAGGTAACCCCGGTCCAGGAAAATCTCATGGACGGTGGCAAGGTGTTGGCGGCGATCTCCTCCATGGTGGCGATGGACTGTCCCGAGCTGTAGCCCGCAGCCGCGTCACCGGTAATCGACGCCGATGAGTACAAGTTGTAACGCGATTGCACCGTCGGTCCGACGGTGTCCTTGACGTTGAGCAGGGTGGACAGGGGAATGATCTTGCCGGATCTCGAACGAACCTCGAGCCTGGTGATGTCGGCCCGTTCGAGCCGGAAAGGCTCGTCGGCCTGGATCATCACCTTCCACACCCGGCCGAAGAGATTGAAGTCGTTGGCGTAGGCCGAGCCCAGGTTGGCCTGAAGTGTGCTGAAAATGACGTTCAGAGGAACATCGAGGCGTTTGGCCTTCTCGCGGTCGACCTCGAGGAAAAGCTGCGGCACCCCGGCGCGGAAGGTGGTATTCATGCTCGTGAGCACGGGGTGGGCGCGACCCTGTTCGACGAGGTCGTAAGCGACCTTCTGCAGCAACTCGAGGCCTGATCCGCCGACATCCTGGAGCTCCATCTGGAACCCGCCGGTGGCGCCGAGGCCCTGAATTGGTGGCGGCCGAACGGCGAAGACCACCCCGCCTTTGATCTTTGACAGCCGAAAGTTGAGGTTGTCGACAATCGCCTGAATCTGGGTCTCCGGAGTCTGTCGATCGTCCCAGTGGTCGAGCACGATCCAGAATGCGCCCGCGTTGGACGAAACCACCGAGTCGAGCAGCGAGTAGCCGCCGATGGTGATGACCCCTCGGATGCCGGGGGTGTCATCGAGGACGACGGTGATTTCGTCAAGCACCTTTTCGGTGGCGCCGAGGGAGGTGGCGTCCGGCAGTTGTGCGGCGACCATGAAGTAGCCCTCGTCCTCCGACGGGACGAAGCCGGTGGGCATCGACACCATGCCGAAGTAGGCGGCAACGAAGAGCCCGGCGACCAGGAGCATGGTGAGGGCCACTTTCCTCAGCATCAGCTTGACGATGCCGGTGTAGCCCTTCGTGCCGGTGTCGAGCACCCGGTTGAAAATGCCGAAAAGACCCCTGGTGCGTTCTACCGAAGGCCGCAGCAACATGCCGCACAGAGCTGGGCTGAGGGTGAGGGCGTTGATGGACGAGAAAATCGTGGCGACCGAGATCGTGATGGCGAAGGGCCGGTAAAGCCGGCCTGTGATCCCGGGCATGACGATGGTGGGCACAAAGACTGCGAGCAGCACCAGCGTCGTGGCAACCACCGGCCCGGTGATCTCGAGCATCGATTTGGCGGTGGCCTCCTTAGCGCCGAGGCCCTCGTCGTCGATGAGCCGCATGGTGTTCTCCACCACCACGATTGCGTCGTCGACGACGATGCCAATGACCAGGATCAGCCCGAACATGGTCAGACCGTTGATGGAAAGGCCGAGCGCGAGCATTACCGCGAAGGTTCCGAGCAGCGATACGGGAATGGTGATCGCCGGGACCAAGGTGGTGCGGAAATCCTGGAGGAAGATATAAACCGTGAAGATCACCAGGAGGATTGCCACGATGAGGGTCGTGACGACCTCTTTGAGGCTCTGGGTGATGTACTCGGTGGTGTCGTAGATGATCCGGTACTCGAGACCCTCGGGGAAATCAGCGCCGAGTCGTTCCATCTCGGCTTTGACTCCGTCGGCCACCTCGAGGGAGTTGGCGCCGGGCGCCGGATAGATGGCCACGGCGATGGAGGGCGCGCCGTCGAGCTTGGCGTACCAGTTGTAGCTCTGGGCGCCGAGTTCGACTCGCGACACATCGCGGATGCGAACGAGCTGACCGGCTTCACCGCGTTTGACGATTATGTTCTCGAACTGCTCCACTGTTTCGAGGCGACCGAGAGTCGAGATGGAGTACTCGAAAGGTTGATCCTTGGGCGCCGGCTGACCGCCGATCTGACCGGCGGCCACCTGCACGTTCTGCTCGCGCAGCGCATCCAATAAGTCTGAGGTCGTGAGCCCACGGGCGCGCAGCAGCAGCGGGTTGATCCAGATCCGCATGCCGAAGTCCTTGGCGCCCATGACGTTGACCTTGGAGATTCCGTTCACTCTCGCAAGAACGTCCTTGATTCGGGTGGTGGTGTAGTTGGAGATGAAGAGCTCGTCATAGGTGCCGTCGGGTGACACCATGTTGACCATCAACGTGATGTTGGTGCTCTGTTTCTCCACCTTGACGCCCTGTCGCGTGACCTCTTCAGGCAAGATCGGCAACGCTTCGTTGACCCGGTTCTGGACCAGCACTGTGGCCATGTCCACATCGGTGCCGACCTCAAAGGTGATGGTGATGTTGCAGCTGCCGTCGGAGGCGGACTTCGAAGACATGTAGATCATGTTCTCGACGCCGTTGATTTTTTCTTCCATCGGCGCGGTGACACTTTCGGCGACGACGCCGGCGCCGGCGCCGGGGTAGCTGGTGCTGACCTGGACCGACGGTGGAGTGATAACGGGCATGCTCTCGATAGGCAGCAGCGGAATCGACAATAACCCCACCAATACGATGACGATCGCGATCACCGATGCGAAGATTGGGCGATAGATAAAAAATCGGCTGAACATGGGCTACCGCCCGCTCACGAACCGCTGCCGGCGGCCTGTGGCGTCACCGGCATGCCCGGTCGGGCGCGTTGCAGACCGGAAGTGATGTACCGTTCGCCAGGCTGAAGACCCTCGAGAATGACCCGGGTTTTGTCGGCTTGCAGCGGTCCTGGTTCGATATAACGTCTCTCGACAATGTTGTCGTCGCCGACGATCATGAGGTAGCGGCCGCCGAGGTCGGTGCCGAGGGCCGATTCTTCGACGAGTAACGCATCTTTTAGAAATTCTCCCGGCAAGCGGACACGGACAAAAAATCCCGGGAAGATCTTGTTTTCGGAATTGGGAAAGACGGCCCGCATTCGGATAGTCCCCGTGGCCGCGTCGACGGTGTTCTCCAGCGAGTCGACCTTGCCGTCGATCTCGAGGCCGGTCTCCTCGAGCAACAGGGTGGCCGGCATTTCTCGAGTCTTCTCCGGACCGGTGTGCCCACCTATTTGGTCGAGGGCCTGAGCGATGAAGCGCTCCGAGACCTCGAAGTAGGCATAGATGGGGTCGAT
>CAZCEX010000220.1:0-7140 GCA_964497785.1 uncultured Thermoanaerobaculia bacterium
CGAAGGCAAAGGTCACGGATCTCGTCGCCGATGCCAATAAAGCCTACGTCGACAGCAACGTCCTGTCCCGTCTGAAGCTCGTACACACCTACACGACCGCCTATGGATTCACGGGGGGCGAGGAGTGCGCATGTCTCGAGGAAGACGACAACCCCCTTTGGATGCTGGAATGCATCCTCGCTGACTGCCCCTGCCCTGAAGAAATCAAGGAGGATCTGGCACGATTTCAGACCCCGGATGACGGGTTCATGGATGAGGTACACGAGCTGATCGACATCTACGCAGCTGATCTGGCGGTTCTGATCACGGGTTATGTGACCTGTCCGGGAATGGCGTGCGACGTTTTGGCGGATGCCACTACTGCCTTTGCTGTTGTCCCATATGGCTCGACGACGATTCCCGGCGAGTACAGTTTCATACACGAGATCGGCCATCTCCAGGGGGCCGGACACGACCCCCCGCCCGACGGCCTCGACTACAACGACTTCAGCCCCATCCCGTTTGGTCACGGCTACAGGTCCCCCAGCGGCTCGTGGGGCACCGTCATGTCCTACTCCGACGACAGGGTTCTCCGATTCTCAAACCCCATGGTCCCCCTTCCGAACGCCGATATCACTGGTACCGAGACCCAGAACAACGCTCGCGCGATCAACGAGACCGCCTGCAGGGTGGCTACCATCCGGACGGAAGCAACGGTCAAGGTTAAACCGGGCGTTGTATTCGTCAAACCCGGGCACGAGCAACGAGCGGAGGTTAGGGTATTCCTGCAGGATAAGCCTTTGCCGCAGGCTCTTGTCGCCAGTGCCTCCAAGAACCCGGGCGTGGTCCCGACTCCTGCGAAAGTCGTCACCAATTCTTCCGGAATCGCTGAGATCGTCATAAAGGGCGGAGCTATCGGCAAAACAAGGATCACCGTACGGAGCAAGGGTGGCGAAGCAGCCATCGAGGTCGAGGTGACGCCGGCGCCTCCGAATCCGTAGGCCCGAAGAACTCACACCGGAGGTTCATTCACGGTTGGTGTCGGCAACTGTCCTTGACTCGCGCGCCCTTCAAAACACCGTCAGAGGGTCACCCACCCACATGCCGGCGACCCAGGCGTTGGAAAGGTTGACGTCCATTCTGGAACGCTGCGCCATCCCGGCCGGGATCGCCGGTGCACCGGGGTCGCCACGATAGGCCGAGATCGCGAGCACCCAGCTGCGCCGCACCAACTCGCCCACCGGCACGCCGCGCTCCAGCACCTGGGGCGGCCAGAACATGCTCCCCACAGGGCTGGCGGTGAGTTCGACCGTCATCAGGGCGCCGAGCACGAGCCGCGATTGCAGACCGGAAACCAGGTTGGCATTGCCATGAGGAGAGGCGCTCCCATACGGGGTCACAATGTGGCGAGCGGTGGCGCACGCCGCCATGAACCAGAAGGCAGGCCGGGCGGAGCGTGCTGTCGAAGCAAGAATGTCGCCATCGAGCAGCCTGCGGTCGTCTCGAAGGAGGTTGGGAGCGCCGTGCGCCTGCACAACCACGACGTCGGAGTCATCTGCAAAGTACAAGAATTCACTCGCATCGAAGCGAAATTTGTTGTACTCCTCGCCAGCTTCCGGACCGTACACTTGCCATTGCCGATCCCACAGCGCCTCCCGCCAGCCCTGGGCCGTCAGGTCTCGCAGCGAGCTCGGAATGACGCCGAGAAAGGTCGCCCGCGACGCCGTATCGAAGGCGCCCAGATCGCGCCACACGCCCACAACGGTCTGCAGCGCGAGCAGGTCGCGGTCGTAGCTCAACAGGCGCCCGCTGGCAACCTCGGGTTCTCCCCAGGGGTCACCGTCGAGATTGGCGTACTCGGCATCCGCAGCGAAGGTCCGGATGCCATTTTCGCAGCCCGGACATTCGATCCAGCCGTCGGCGGTGGCGCGTGCAAAACGGTAAGGGATCTGGGTCCAATCGCCGGCGATTACCAGCGCCTCCGGCATCCGGCCGCCGAGCTCCGGCAGAGTGGATACCGCCGCGCGGATCTGGGCCGCTACGACTTGTGTGGCAGCGACTTCTGAGCCCACGTCTTCGCCGGAGTACGGGGGCGGATCAACCTGGACCAACAGCAAGCCGCGCTGGAAGGCGTACAGAACGTGCTCTGGCAAGAGGGTGCCAACCTTGTAGACCATCACGGCCGAGCGGGTGGCCCTCGCGTTGAGGAAATCGACTGTCTGCTGCACGTCCCTCAGTACGACAACCGCATCGTCAGGCTCTGACTCGTCATCCTGTCCCGCCGTTCCTACCTTGATCACCTGGCGTGCAGCACCGTCCGGAATCGCGTCAACGAGCACGGCGCCGCTGCGCATGGCGACGAGCGCCGCCAGCGGCAAAAGCGCGTTGTTCGTACAGACGACGACCGAAGAGAGCTGCCGGGGCTCGATCACCTGCACCGGATCCACAACGCGGTCCACCGACAATCCCACCGGGACCGGAGCCCGGCTCACCCAGTGGCTCCTCCCTTCGGGCACGATTTCCAGCAAGCGGCCAAGGCTTTCGGTACGGGGACTCTCGGTACCGGTGAGCACGACCGCGGTGAAGCGGTCCGGCCGGACCAGTGCGGCGAGAACCCGGTAGGTATCACTGCTCGAGCGGTCGACGACCCAGACGTCGGCGAACGGCGGCGGTTCCCCTCCACGCCCGTCCGGCAGAACCGGAGGCTCCGCCGCCTGCGCGCCAACCGAGAGAAGTGCGACGAGGGCCAACCGGACGACGTGTCGCACCCCCTTGAGGACCCTGGCGAGGCGAAGCGGACATAAACCACCATCAGCCGGCTCGTGCGGTTGGCCGCAGCGTGTCGAAATGTGCCCGGAGAATATCGCTTGTCCCATACCGACCAAGATCGGCACAAGACAAGATGTTTAAATGGAATATTTACTGCATTCTTACGGGGAAATTGTGGGGACCTCGTGGGGACCACCCAAAGGCTCAGCTGTCCTCACCGGCCTTCTCGGTCATCGTCCGGCCATCGCTGACGACGAACTTCAGCACCGCCAGGCGGCGACCGATATGGATCTCGTCGCCGTGGCTCAGCTCGGTATTGGTCTCAAGACGTTCGCCCTGCAGGAAGGTGCCGTTTCTCGAGTCCAGATCCTCGATAAACGCCCGACCTTCGTTGACCGTGATCCGTGCGTGCCAGCGGGATGCCCGCTCCGAGCCGACGCGCACGTCGGCCGCCTCATCGCGGCCGATGGTATTCGGCCCTTCCTTGAGAACGTACTCACGGCCCGAAGAAACCAGCTTCAGCAGCGGGCCTTCGGCGACGTCCGACGCGGGCATCTCGACGCCGCTGACCGGCGCGATGATCCGGTAGCCCCGCTTGGGGATGGTCTCGATGAACCGAGGCCGGCGGGCATCGTCACCGAAGGCCCGGCGAAGATCGGCGATCGAGTGAGTGAGCGTATTCTCCGCCACCACCTCGGCCTGCCACACGGCATCGATGATCTCAGCCTTCGAGGCCACCTCGCCCCGCCGCCCAGCGAGGTACACCAGCAGATCCATCAGCCTGAGCTCAATCTGCACCGTCTCTCCGTCGCGACTCAGGCGGTTGAGGCTCGGCTGAACCAACCACTCTCCAACCCCAAAGGCACCCCTCGACGGCGTCCTCCCAAACTCGGTATTCTGAGTCACCTCACCATTGTACCCATGATGTTACCGTCCGCACGACCACAACGTCGCAATGCGAAACGTAGCTCCGCTGGGACCGGTCGTCCCGTCTACCCCTTGCTTTCGGCCGTGATTTTGACCTTCTTGATCAGCGGAACCACATACTTGAGGGTTGTATGGTTGATATCGATGAACTTCGACTCCGCCTTGAGGCTGCCGTTGTTCGCCGCCCGATCGATCACATCGCCTGCTTCATCCAGGAAAAGGATCGTGATGTCGATCTTCTGCTTCTTTTCTGCTTCAGTCGAGCACTCGAGCCGGGCTGTGATCGTCGCTTTGAGGTCCGCGTCACTCGTGCCAAACACGCCGCCCTTGACACTCTTCGACCCGAACTCGACTCCCCTGACTTCGACCTCCCCAGCCCGTCCCCCGAGGTTCATCTTCTTCACCAGCACAAAGTCCAGCGTGGTTTCGAACAGCGTACTTGCAGGCAAGGCAGGCAAGGCAGGCTCGACACCAGCAGTCGGTTCGGCACTGGCATCAGGTTCGGGAGCCGGCTCGGCTTCGGGCGCTGGGTCGGCTTCCGGAGCCGGGGCAGCCTCGGCAGCCGGCTCCGCATCAGGAGTTTCGGGTGTATCAGGGACCTCCTGCGCAATCGCGCCGGGGGTTACAAGGGTTGCCAGGGCGAAAACCAAAGGTAAAAACAAAAAGCGAGTACGCACGGAGAACCTCCTCTTATGAGTGAGCGATGAGTCGAGGAGAAAGTGTAGCATCGCCGGAGCGAGCCACCCATGAGCATCGAAGCTGTCCCGCTCCTCGCCAACACCCGCCTCGGTGCCCAGGTTCTTGCGGGATCTCGAGCAGGTGCTGGCCGCCCTGGATGTCCCCAACAACTGATCGACGCCGAGAGCGAACGCATGCAGCCCGTATCGTTCGGACGCACGAACAGCAGGGTCATCCTGGGAACCAGGTCTCAGTAGGATGTCAAAACCGGGTGGAACCGGAGGCGCGTTTACCAGGCCGATGTGTCTCCCGACTCGAAGCCGTCGTGGAAAATGACATTCGCGGCGTCGGGCGTGTGCCATACACGCAAACGAACCGAGTCCACGAGCTGGTCATCGGACTCGCGAATAACTGACACTCCGTTGCTGCCCAGGCCGAACCAGCTTGCTCCCTGACGATCCCCGATGCCCGTGTTGGATCGGTCGCCCCCGTAGTAGCGGTTGTGGATTCCCTCCAGGTCGATGTCCTTGAAATGCATGTCGACCACCAGGTTGTCGGGGTCGGCGTCGAGGCTGTGCGAAAACGTTCGAAACGTCGAGATCGCCTGCCAGGTGCTCGTGTAGTCGAACGCGATGTTGTGCCAGATGCGAAGGCGGAAACGGGCGTTGGTGGTGTGGTTGCCGGCGCGATCAACGGTGATCGACGAGTTGTCGAGGCCGGTCCAGGCGAGACCGACCTGGTCGTACCAAACCCCGTCCGTCGTGTAGTTGTCCGTGCCGTAGAAGATCTGGTTTGTGCCCCAGTCGGACGCCCCGGAGTCGTTTCCCTGCAGGTCCACCACCCAGTCACTGGCGTAGCCCGGCATCGTCGAGATGTCGAACGGGAAGGACCCGATCTGACCCAGCGGGTCGTACCACCCGAGATCGAAGTCGGGCTCCGGCGCGATCCAGAGTCGCACCCGGACTCGATCAGCCACCTGGTCGTCCTCGGCCCGAACGACCCAGACTCCCTCCGAGGTGAGACCGAACCACCCCGCACCATGCTGCTCGACCACGCCGCTTTCGCTGTTATAGATCAAATTGAGGCCGTAACCGTTCTGGGTGGTGCCGAACCAACAGCCGTCAGTACACTGAAACTGCAGGTCGACCACGAAGGTGTCGGGGTCGCCCCCGATGTTGTGTTGAAACTGGTGGGCGAAGCCCTGAGGGGTTTCGATCCAGCCGCTGTCCCACTTGGGCCGGCGGCTTTCCCAGATGCGCACCCGGACCTCGTCGGCCGCATCGTCGTCGAGGTTGCGCTTGACCCAGATCCCCCGGGACGACATGTGGGACCAATAGGCGCCGTAGCTCGCCCACACCGCCTTGGTACCGTCATCGAGGATGTCGCCGCCGTACCCGACCTGGTTGAGGCCGAGGTCGTCGTCGAAGTCGCGGAACTGGAGGTCGACCACAAAGTCGTTCCACGGCCCTCCGAGATCGTGGGGCAGGAAAGAGCCGCCGGACGCAGACCGCCAGCCGCTGTCGTAGTTCGGACTCGGCCTCCGGAAGATCCGTAGGCGAAAATTGTCCACGTAACTGTCATTGGCGCCGCGCACCACCGCAACCTGGCTCAGGTCGAGCCGCATCCACGCCGCGCCCCACGTACCGACCCCGTACCACTGACTTCGGCCGTAGCCGAAGTTGTGCCTGCCCTTGCCCTCGACGTCGAAGAACTGCAGGTCCACCACATAGTCTGCCAGCGCGCCGCCGAGACCGTGGGTCAACCACCTGATGTCCTGCCCTGACGAGAAAGATGTCCACCCGCTTTCGTAGTCGGCGCCGGCGACGACCCAGATCCTCACCCTCATCTGGTCGATGCGGCCCTCTCCGTCCCCGCCGACGACGACGATCTGGTTGGTCGTGAGCTGCTCCCACCAGAAGCCGCCCGGTTCGTCGCCGCCGAAACCAACCTGATGGACCCGGTAGCCACCGCCATGGCCGTCCACGAGGTCACGCACCTGCAGATCGACCACATAGTCGTTCCGGTCCCCGCCCAACGCGTGAACCAGCACCACCTCGTGGTCCGGCGGGAGGCTCACCCAACCGCTGTCGTAGGCGGGAGGACCGTGCAACAGCTCCTGGGCGTCGGCGGTCGTTCCTCCGCCGAGAGCCAACATCGTGCCGGCGACCACCGCGATGAGTGTGCACAACTTCGGAACCATGCCGTCCTCCTTGACGTCTTCTCATTCCTCGGTAGTGCACCCATCGTGCCAGGCGTGGGTCTTTCTCTGAACTCAGCGCAAGTCACTGTGTCAACTAATGTTTTGCACATGTCCCTGAATCGCGGACAGCGCCCGCCGTCCCAATCATGGGTCAGCAGTCCCAGGGCCGGGACAGACCGCTAGGTTTCACACAGGGTGGCACTCCGCGAACGCGGACGAGAGCCAGGTGTGCGCTTCATCTCCCCCATTCACCGAGATCGCCGGATTCGAAGCCGTCCAAAAAGATCGCCGCGCACGCCTCAAAGCTGAAGTTACCTATGTGGGTCTGCCAGACGCCGCTCTCCAGGACCACCTGATTCGTAACCATGACTGCACATCCCAACTTTCTCATCTCGACACCCGCCGCCGCCAGACCCCTCTCCGGCGCGTTCCCAAGGCAAGGGAAGATTCTACCGGAGACTATCTCAGTGCCTGGTGTGTTGTTTGACTCGTGACGCGTGAGCCTCTTGCAAAACCCATAGACCCTAGGAGGGTGCGATCTAACCCTGCCGATCGCGGGCGGGGACGCCCGCGCCACAATAGGCTGT
>CAZCEX010000221.1:0-7126 GCA_964497785.1 uncultured Thermoanaerobaculia bacterium
CGAGCGCCAAATGGCACAAGTACTCGGCTGACGCCCTGCTCGCCCACGATCCCGAAGCGGTGTACGTCGTCGGTCATGCCGAGAACATCCTCGAGGCACTCGTTGATCTGGAGAAAAACCGATACGTGGGAGTGCGCAGTACGACCTCGACCTTCTACCTGCAGGATGTGCTCGGCGCCGCGGGACCGGTGGCGGATGGAGTGATCTTCCCGATGCCGACCTATGACGTAATTTCAGATCGGGAGCCGGTGCACACCTTTGCCGAGCACTTCAATCAGCGCTACGGCCAGCTCCCGGATATCTATGCGGCATACGGTTTCGATGCCATGCACGTCGCGCTGCGCTCGATCCTGGACGCCAACAATCTCTACACTCCGGAGCTGCGCAAGGTACTGAGCTTTGGTCTGCGTGATTATCTCGGCGTCACCGGTGCGATCGCGTTCGACGAGGTCGGCGACGTCAGCCGATATCCCGTGATGCACTGCATCCGAGACGGCGCCGTCAGACCCTGCTCGACGCTCAAAAAGGAAACGGAGGACCGCATTCGTGATTTCCTTGGTGGTTTGCCGAAGGCGGTGTAGTGCCGAAAGCGAGATGGCTACAAAAGGAGCAGCAGAGTTTGGCTATGAGCAGTTGGCTTCTAGCTGACCGCTGACCGCCGATAGCAAAAAGCTCCCGGCGGAGCCGGCACCAACCTGGTGCCGGCTCCGCCGGGTCATTGTGTTAGGATTTTGCGGTTTGGAGCGTCGTAGTTGAAACCCTCTTCATGGATGCCTCGGATCGGTTGGACGGTGATCATCATTCTCACCGTTGTTTTCGTGTGGGGACTGCATCGGAGGTCGGTGCTCGAGGTTCGCGGAGACCGGGCGATCACGATGCTTTTTGTGCCTTCGGTTGAACAGGGCACGCTGGTCCGGCGGGGTGATGAGCTGGCGCGCTTCATCCGAGCGGACAGCGGATTGACGCTCAAATCGCAGGTTCCGACCTCGTACGCCGCGGTAATCCAGGCACTCGGCGCCGACCAGGCGGATGTGGCCTGGATTCCGGCGTTCGCCTATGTGCTCGCCAATGCGCGATACGGCGCCGAGGCCAGGCTGCAGGTTGTTCGTTCGGTCGATCGTTATGGAATCGTCGTCACCCGGGAGGGCCCTGGCGAGCCCAAAGATCTCAAGGGTCTTGCCGGCGCCGGGGTGGCGATTCCCCGCACGGTGAGCGGCACCCTCAGGGCGGTCATTGTGGACCGCCTGGACGAGCTGGCGCCGGGTTGGACGGAGGTCGAGGTCGAGGATGGCCGCGAGGCGGTCCGCTTCCTCGTCGAACGCCGACAAGGTGTGGCTGCCGCGATCAGCCGTCACGTCTACTCCGGTCCGTTCGACCTGGTTGGAGACGGTCGCAAGGAGCTCGAGTACGAAAGACCGGGCACCCTGCGTGATACGCGGGTGATCCACACGACGGAGCAGTCGACGCCGGAGCTTTCTAGCGTGTATTTCGGGTGTGTGATGACCCGGCCCGACTCGGGTTTCAACCGCGTCGAAGACCTTCAGGGACGCACCTTCGCTTTCTCCGACGAGACCTCGACTTCGGGTCACATCTTCGCCCGGGCACTCTTGCAGCGCAGGAGTGTTGATCTCGGTCACGTGCTCTTCGCCGGCGGCCACCCGAACGTCGTCCAGGCGGTTGCCGACGGCAAGGTGGATGGCGGCTCGACTTTCTACTCGCCACCGTCGATCAAGAACACCGAGGACGGAACCCTGGTCGGCGACGCACGCTTTTTGTTGCTGAAGAACATGGCGACTGTCGAGCAGAGGCTTAACTACCTCGAAGAGAAGGTGCGTATCATTGCCCTCACCGATCCGATTCCCAACGATGTGTGTTGTGTCCGGAAGGGTTTCCCCGACACCGTATGGAGTGAGTTCGAAAGCTCGATGCAGAGATTCCTAGAAACGCAGGAGGGCAAGGACGCCTACTACGACCTGGTTGCCGGGGTGGCCGCACAACCGTGCAAAGATTCTGATTTTGACGAGTTTCGGGCAGCCTTGACGGAGACGGGAGTGAGCGCCGCTGCGCTGCTCGAGGCTGCCGAAGCCAAGCTCGAGCGTAAACGAGAGCGTGCTTCGAAGGGTGGTACCCAGTGAGTGCCGCCGCGGTTGCCGTCGAAGTTCGTGATCTCGGCATGGTCTACCCGGGCGGAGTGCGGGCTCTCGATGGAGTCTCCTTCGATGTTCACGATGGGGAGTTCCTCGTTGTCCTCGGGCTTTCTGGGTCAGGCAAAAGCACGCTCTTGCGGTGCATCAATCGCCTGCTCGACCCGACCGAGGGGTCCGTGCACATCTTCGGGCAGGAGGTGACGGCTCTTAAAGGGCGCGACCTGAGGCGTTTGCGCAGCCGCATCGCCATGATCTTCCAACAGTTCAACCTGGTGAAAAGGCACACCGTGATGGCCAATGTGCTTTCGGGCGGTCTCGGGCGAGCCCGTCTGCTGCCGAGCCTCATGATGTCTTTCCCGCAGGTGGAGAGGGAGAGGGCAATCGCAGCTCTCGACCGAGTCGGGCTTCCTGGCCGGGGTGAGAGCCGCGCCGACGCTCTCTCCGGGGGCCAGCAGCAACGGGTGGCGATCGCCCGCGCTCTCATGCAACGGCCGAAACTGATTCTTGCCGATGAGCCTGTGGCGTCTCTCGATCCCGCCCTGCGGCACTCGATCATGCGCCACATCGAAGCCCTCAACCGTGAAGAAGGCATGACGGTGGTGTGCTCGCTTCACGATATCGACCTCGTGACGCGGTATGCGAGCAGGCTCATCGCCCTGCGCGACGGCGAGCTCGTCTGGCAGGGTCTTCCGGGTGATTTTGACCAGGCGACATTTAAAGAAATCTACGGTCAGGACGCCGAGCCGGCGTCGAATTCGGGCTACTGAGATGGCGAAGAAGAACCCACTCGCCCAACCGTCGCTGTGGTCTCGAACTGTCGATGTCGTACAGGCCGTCGGCATCGACGCTGTATTGCTGGGGGGCGGCCTCTTGATGGTCGAGTTCCTGGCGCTGGCGTTCTCGGGCAGACGGGGCGCCACGGGCATGCTGCTGACGGCCGAAGGCATCCTCGATCTGCTGCACTACGGATGGTTGGCGGTGGCGGCGATCGCTCTCGCAATCCTCTGGAACGCCGCCCACACGCAGCTCGGTTCGTCCCCGGGCCGAGCGATGATCTTCGGGCTGGCCGAGGACGAAAAAGACCTGCCCTGGTCGAGCATGCTTATGGGCTGGTCTGTTGCCCTGTTCATCCAGCTGACCTTTTTCACAGGGTGGCTGATCACAGAGCTCGACCTCGTATCCTTCTTGACGAAGTTTTCGAAGGCCGCCGACATCCTGCGTGGGCTCGCCCACCCGCAGGCGTCGATCCTCCACCAGGGCTCCGTTCTGCTCGTACAGACAGTATTTCTGGCCTTTATGGCGACCGCATTCGCCATCCCGGTGGCCTTCGTGCTCGCTTTCCCTTCGGCGCGGAACCTCACCCGCAACAGCGCCTCGGCGCGAATTGTCTACCTCGTCGCGCGCACCTTCATGAACTTCGTACGCGCCGTCGAACCCCTGGTATGGGCGCTCATCTTCATTTCGTGGGTGGGCATCGGTCCCTTCGCTGGTGTGCTCGCTCTCTGGGTGCACTCCGTGGCGGCGCTCACCAAGCTCTACTCCGAGCAGATCGAGAGCATCGATACGGGCCCGATGGAGGCCATCGCCGCGACCGGGGCTGGACCGCTGCAGGTCCTGCGCTACGGTGTCGTGCCGCAGGTCATCCCGCCCTTCCTGTCGTTCACGATCTACCGCTGGGACATCAATGTGCGCATGTCGACCATCATCGGCTTCGTCGGCGGCGGCGGCATCGGCTACATCCTCAAACCGCGCGTCGATCTCGGTGAGTGGGGCGAGGTCGGCACGCTCGTGCTGCTCATCGCCGGTACCGTCTGGCTCATGGACATCATTTCGGCGAAGATCCGAGAGCGAATCGTCTGAGGCCCGCAGCGGCGTGGGTTTGAACCGCGAAGGCGCGAAGGCGCGAAGATAGAACGCAAAGGATTGGAATGAAGGAACGCTCCTCGGATGGTTGGCTGTGTAGCCGTTCCAATACGAGTGGAAACCCCGTTCCGGCGGGACGTGCAGGGCACTGCCGGTGCCGCTCGCTCGAAACGTCACATCATGAAAAAACCCGGGCCTTTCGGCCCGGGTTGAGGTTGGAAGATGATTCGATCAGTCGGCGTAGGTCGTGCCGCTGTCGACTGGTTCCGGAGTGGGCAGGTTGGCAGGGAAGAGCCTCATCAGGCCCTCCTGGGCCGCATCCGTGAAGAGGACCTTGGAGGGGTCGGTTCCCGGGGGAACACCCTGGCCGGCGCAGCCGCCGTGACACAGGACCTGCTCCATATTGACCTGCGGGATGCTCATGCCGTAGTGCTCGTTGACGAAGTCGATGAGCCCGGAGGCCACCCAGGCGTAGCCGATATTCTGTGGGTGGATGCCGTCGTAGGAGAAGATGCCGCCTTGCAAGAAGCCCGTGTCCAGCGTGACTCCGCCGAGGGTCCATCCGTGTGCGTCGAGATCGTCGAAGAGAGCGTTGGCATCGATCACCGACACGCCGAAGTTCGCGGCGGTGGCAGCGATGATCTGATTGTAAACGTCGTAGCGCTCGCTGATAATTGCGGCCTCTTCGGCACGCAGGATGACGCCGGGGGCACCGGTCGCCGGGTCGATGTTCTCGGGCAACGGCGGGAAGCCGGGCAGACCGTAACCCTGGGCGATGAGAGACGAGGCGCCGAGGGTGATGTAGTCGTCGTCGCCGATCGGTCCGTCCTCACCCATGAGCTGCACGGTGCCCACGTCCGGAATCGTGATGTAGTTGCTCACAGTTGTGACGTATGGAAGTGCAGTCGCGTACGGGAGATTCATGACGACGATTTCGGCCGACGTCATGGTCGCCAGCGCACCGAGGGCCTGGCCGTAGAGCTGCTCGAAGATCGGAATTGGGGTCATGGTGACGCCGTCGATCGGCGTTGCGTAGATTGCAGCGCCGAGGATGTCGTTGTTGCCCATCCAGAAGGTGACGAACGTCGGATCGAGAGCGATCGCCTGCACAACGGCCGTTGCGGGAATAGGACCTGCAGGGCCTTCGGCATAGGGAAACCGCAGGATGAGGTCGTGCATGACGTTGTCGAGGTTTCCGGCGGCGAGGTTCATGATGTCGCCGGTGGTATTGAGGAAGTCGTAGGTGTTCGAACCCGGCACACCGAGGTTGTTGTAAGGCGCCGGGTACTCGGCGTTGATCGGGCTTCCGGGTAGGCCCGGCATAGGTGCGATGGCGGGCGCCGGCACCAGGCCGTTCAGCTCGAGCATCGTGCCGAAGGAGCCGATGCCCGGCATCGAGACCAGGGGCATCTCGAAGGTAGTGACGCCGGCGTTGTATGCGAACATCGCCGGGTAGGAGCGTTCCTGGAAGGGCTCCGCCAGAGCGCCGGATACGTAACCGGCCGTCAGGCTGTCGCCGAGTGCGACGTAGCGGGTGAAGTCCACCTGCGCACTCGCCGGCACGGCGCCGAGGAGTGCCGCGAGGGTCAGAATGAATAGCGTTTTCTTCATGGGCTTTCTCCTCTCCTTTCTCAGAACTTCAGGGTCATGGTGGCGCCGAGTAGATGAGCGGTGGTTTTGTAAGAGCCGTTGTAACCGCTTTCGCTCGTGCCGTTAGTGCCTCGTTCGTCAAAGGTGAGGTACATGTAGCCGACGTCGGTCTGGAAATGACCGCCACCGAACGAGAAACCGATGCAGTAGCCGGTGCGATCGCCGTCACCAAGCAATGGCGACATCGAGTGGATCGGCTGCGGAGTCTCGTCTATCAGGAAGCCGAGCTGGTAAGCGAACTTTTCGCTCACCCTGTGCTCCATGCCGAAGCGATACTGATCGGCGTCCTCGTAGTCCTCTGGCATGGTCTGCGACAGGTGCGGATAGTCGGGGAACTCGATCGCGAGCTCCTGAAAGGAGTCCCAACCCATGCGTCCCCACTGGCCGGAGAAGGTCCATTTCTCGCCCTGGTAGGCGAAGCCGACCGACCAGTAGGAGGGGAATGTGATGTGTGATGCGAGCTGGACGTCCTCGCCGAACGGTATCTGGGTACGGAGGAGGGCGTCGTAGTCCTGGTAACCGGTCGTGAACTGGCGGAAGGACCCATGACCCTTCGTGTAGTCCATGTCGATCTCGGAGCGGTAGAGGGCGCCGAGCTGAAAACCACCGCCGAGCTTCGCGAGAAAGCTGGCATGCCAGCCCCAGGCATCATTGCCGAGACCGTCGGTGGTCATGTGAGCCTGACCGACGTCGGTGAGCTGCTGGGTGTAGGGGTTGATGAAACCGATGTTCTTCGTCAGGTCGATCTGGCTGATGGCGTAGTCGACTCCGACGCCGATGGCAAGGGCGTTCGACAGCTTGAAGGCGACGTCGGCTGCAAGGTCGAAGGTCTGGATGTTGACGCGCTTGGAGATGAAACGGCCGGCAAAATCATCGTCCCACCAGGTCCCGAGACCATAGGGTGCGGTCATTGCGAACCCAAAGCTCACCCTGTCGCTCGACGGGATGACCATGTAAGCGTGCGGCGGGTAGAAGGTCTGGCCCTTCTGCGAGGCGGTGTAGCCGTCACCCGGGTAGGGCGACTCGCCGACGAAGTCCTGGTCGGCGGTGATGAAGGTGACCCCCATCATAACCTGCAGTCCCTCGTCATCCTGAAACGCGATGCCGGCAGGGTTCCAAAACAGGGCCGACGGGTCGTCGGCCACCGCGGTCATGGCGCCCCCCATGGCCATCCCTCGGTTTCCGTGCTCGAAGAGGGCAAAGCCCGATGCTTGGCAAAGTGACGGGGCTATCAATGCTGCGACCGCCACGGCGAGAATCATTCGGTGATTCACGGCTCTCAAATCATCCTCCTTCCTTTCGGTAAGACAAACAAGTCAATACCCGCCCATGCTATAGGCGCTCCTGGTTGTCGTCAATACGGTTTCCCCTCGGTGGAAAGGGTGGTATACCGTGTCCTAGGATGCCCCGACAGGGGCAAAAAAGAGGGGGAGACTCATGGTCAAAAAGGTCCTGGTTGCAGTGGT
>CAZCEX010000222.1:0-7104 GCA_964497785.1 uncultured Thermoanaerobaculia bacterium
CCTGACAGAAAGTTGTCATTCCGTGTCAAAGCCGCTGGTGGACAGGGGCGACATCAAATGACAAACACAGGAACAGCGGCTGTAGCGTACGACGCCGGTCGAGGTTCCTCTCCGCAGGCGGGACGCCTGCTCCCACCAGAACAGTCGTCACGACGGGAGACTTGGTGGCCACAGGCGTCTCGCCTGTGGTGTGGGGTGAACCAAACCCACACCGCATCCGGCATCCAAGACTACGGACGCGACCCTGCCCTGTACAATGATCCTCCTCGGCAGAGGCTGGAGGCGGCATGAAGAAACAACCCGACACACGCGGCTACTTCGGTGATTTCGGCGGCCGGTTCGTCCCCGAAACGCTGATGGCGCCGCTCGTGGAGCTCGAGACCGTCTGGAAGAAGACCACGAAGGACCGCGCGTACCAGGCGCGGCTGGCGGACCTTCTCCGACGGTTTGTCGGCCGCCCGACGCCGCTCTACCCGGCACGACGGCTGGCCGCCTATCTCGGCGGCGCACAGATCTGGCTCAAACGTGAGGACCTCTGCCATACCGGGTCGCACAAGCTCAACAACGCGATCGGGCAGGCATTGCTGACCCGCGAGATGGAGAAGCACAGAGTCATCGCGGAGACCGGCGCCGGCCAGCACGGCGTCGCTGTGGCAACCGCTGCGGCCCTGCTCGGTCTCGACTGCCGTATCTACATGGGGACGGAGGACATTCGGCGCCAGGCGCCGAATGTGCGCCGGATCAACCTCCTCGGCGCTGAGGTCGTGGCAGTCGAGGCCGGCGACCGCACCCTCAAGGACGCCATCAACGAAGCACTGCGAGACTGGGTCACCAACATCCGCACGACGCATTACGTGCTCGGTTCGGTCCTCGGGCCGCACCCCTTCCCGGCCATGGTCCGTACCTTCCAATCGGTGATCGGCGCCGAAGCCTACGACCAGATTCGCGAAGCGACACGGAATCTCCCCGATGTCGTGATCGCGTGCGTCGGGGGTGGGTCAAACGCAGCCGGGATCTTCTCCGCCTTTGTACCGCACCACCAGGTTCGGCTGGTTGGGGTCGAAGCCGGAGGCCGCGGCAGCGCCCCGGGAGATCACGCCGCCCGCTTCACCGACGATGGCCTGCCCGGCATCCTCCATGGAACCTTGACCCGGGTGCTTCAGGACCACGACGGGCAGATCCTCGGCACGCACTCGGTATCCGCCGGCATGGACTACCCCGCCGTCGGTCCCGAACATGCAAACTGGAATGAAACGGGGCGGGCGAGCTACGTCACGGTGGACGACGACGAGGCCCTCGCAGCCTTCAGACTGCTCTCCCGCAACGAGGGCATCGTGCCTGCCCTCGAGAGCGCCCATGCCATCGCATATGCGTGCAAGGTCGCTCCCACTATGCCCCTCAAGGCGAGCATCCTCGTCAATCTCTCCGGGCGTGGGGACAAAGACATGGAGGAGGTTGCACGCCTCGAGGAGGATCGATGAGCCGAATAGCCGATGCCTTCGCGAGCGCCCGAGCGGGCAACCGCGCTGCGTTCATCCCATATGTCACCGCCGGTGACCCCACACTCGAACGCACGGCTGAGATCGTCTTCGCTCTCGCCGCCGCCGGCGCCGATGTCGTCGAGCTCGGGGTACCGTTTTCCGATCCCATCGCCGATGGCCCGACCAACCAACGCGCGGCGGAACGTGCCCTCGCCGGGGGGACCAGCCTCGCCGCCACGCTCGAGGTGATTCGCGAGATTCGCAAGGTCTGTGAGGTTGCAATCGTTCTTTTCACCTACGCCAACCCGGTCATGCGCCTCGGTATCGACCGTTTCGCCACCGATGCCTCCGCGGCCGGCGTCGATGGCGTGCTCTTCACCGACGTTCCCGTGGAAGAGCTCGATCGCTTTCGACCTGCGCTCAAAGGCGCAGCCATTGATCCCATCCTGCTCGTCACGCCAACCTCAGACAAAGGGCGCGTGCGCAGCGCGGGACGGATGGGAAGTGGCTTTTTGTACCTCGTCTCCCGTACCGGGGTCACCGGCGCGCAGCGCCAGCTCGACCCTGGTCTGGAGCAACTCGTGCATCGAGTCCGCAAAACCTCCCGCCTCCCTGTAGCCGTTGGTTTCGGCATTTCCGACGCCGACCAGGTGCACCAGGTCGCGACATGGGCAGACGGCGTCGTCGTCGGCTCCGCCATCGTTAACCAGGTCGCCGCTATTGGTGACAGCGATGATCTGGCGCCGGCGATTGAAGACTTCGTGCGCCCGCTCGTCGCCGCCTGCGGTCGCTGATGGGACGTTCAAAGCACCGCCGACTGGGCCAGAACTTCCTCATCGACGAGGGGGTCGCGCGGGCGATCGCCGATCTCACCGACCCGACTGTGCCCCGCGTACTCGAAATCGGTCCCGGCCGGGGCGCCCTGACTCAACATCTCACAGAGATTTTTGATCGAGTCCTGGCGCTGGAGGTCGACGAAACCCTGGCGCCTGGCCTCAGAGCGATCTTTGCTGGGACGGCTGTCGAGATCCGATCGGGCGACGCGCTGAAAGAACCCCTCGACCCGCTGCTCGCCGGCGAGGCGCCGTGGCAAGTGGTGGCCAACCTCCCGTACTCGGTCGGCACAGCCATACTGCGACGCCTGCTCCCGCGTCACGATCTGATCACCCGCGTCGTGGTCATGCTGCAGCGTGAGGTTGTGAACCGCCTGATCGCAAAGCCGGCCGGCAAGGGCCACGGCCTGCTCGCCCTCGAACGAGCCGCCTACGCCCACGCCCATGTCGCCTTCGATGTACCGCCGGTCTGCTTCCGGCCCCGCCCACGAGTCGTATCCGCCGTCGCGGTGCTCGAGCTCCACCCCCCAACCCACCCACCCGATGCCCTTGCGAATGCGTTCAGGCTCGCCGCCGGGGGCCTCACCAGATCCCGCAAGATGCTCACCAATGCACTCGCCCCGGCAGTCACGGCTCACGACCTCGAGGCGGCTGGCATCGAGCCCACGGCCAGGCCGGGCACCCTCGACCTCGATGCCTGGGTTCGCCTGGCAGCGGTGGTCAGGGGCGCGTGACTGCCACGACGGCCGGAACAAGCCACAAACCGGTCGAGGTGCTACCATTTCTATGATGTTCCCCGCTCTTGTGACGTTGCCGCGTTCTTGCGCCCGACCGAGGCTCTTTAAATGACCTGGTGGCAGGCCCTCATCCTCGGTGTGCTCCAGGGACTGACCGAGTTCCTGCCCGTTTCTTCCTCGGGTCACCTTGCGCTCGCCCAGATGGCCTTTGATCGTCTCGGGACCCCGTTTTCGCAACCCGGCGTCGTATTCGACGCCATGCTTCACGTCGGAACGGCGGCGGCGATCGTCTGGTCGGAGAGGAGGCAACTTCATCGTTGGCTCACCGAAAAAGAAGGGCGGCGGCTTCTCTTTCTCCTGGTCCTCGGCACCCTCGCCACGGCAACGGTAGCCTTCCCCCTGCGGGACACGGCCAAGGCAGCCTTCGAAAACGTCACCGTCGTCGGCGTCTGTCTTCTCATCACCGGTCTGATCGTGCTCTCGACTCGTTTCCTCGGCGGCGGCACATCAACCGAGAGTACGACGTCCTGGAAGCAGGCGATCGGCGTTGGGCTGGTGCAGGGATTGGCCGTCTTCCCCGGCATCTCCCGCTCAGGCGCCACCATCGCGGCTGGGCTCGGCACAGGCCTCAGCCGGGAATGGGCGGCACGCTTCTCCTTCGTGCTGAGCGTACCGGCCATCGCCGGCGTGACCCTGGTCGAGCTGATCGGCGAGCGGCAGGCCCTTGCCGCCGGTGGAGCTGAATTCTGGTTGTATGCGCTTGTCGGCGGCGCGGCCGCGGCGGCGACCGGATACCTGGCCCTCCGTCTCGTAATTCGGACCGTCAGCTCACGGCTCTTTGACCGCTTCGCCTGGTACTGCCTCCCGCTCGGACTGCTGGTGCTCATCGCAAGCCGGATGGTGGCGCCGTGAACAGCCGTCTCGTGCGCGAGATCGTCGCCGTCGGCTTGCTGGTCGCTTCCCTGCTCATGGCCGTCGCCGTATTGAGCCACAGCCCCCTCGACCCGAGTCCCTTCCACGTCTCGACGTTGCGCGCCAAACCCCTCAACCTGGTTGGCTGGCTCGGCGCCACGACATCGGCTTTCTTGATTGGTTTGTTTGGAGTATCAGCACTTATCGTGCCCTTGATCTTCGGTTTTCTGGGGTGGCGCATTCTGCGCCGCGACCTCCCCAAAGTTCTCGGGTGGGTCACTGTCGGTTGGGCCGCTTTGCTCGTCTCCATTTCTGGCCTGGTGGGCCTGGGGTGCACCGAGATCACCTACAGGGACGGCGCGCTGTCCTGCGGTGGCGTCATCGGTCAGGCGACGGGGGACCTCCTTGGCGGTCTTGCAGGACCCGTCGGCCGCGTTGTCATCATGCTCTTCCTCCTTGTCATCGGGATCTTGTTGCTTTCCGGGCTGTCCGTCGAACGCGGCGCCGACAGCGTTCTCGCTGGCTTTCGCGCAAGGAGGGCAAAGAGACGCCAATTCAAAGAAGAGCAACGGCGGGAAGAGCAGAATACGCAGGACCGGCGCAGAGTCCTGGATCGACTCGGCCAACAGGCCTCCAGGGGATCGGCTACCGCCCCGGAATCGGTGACCGTGAAAGAAGTAGTGGGAAAGGGCAGCTTTCGTATCAACCGGAGAAACCGGACAACAGACCCCATGGGCGACGGTCTTTCTGCGGCCCTTACGGCAGAGGCGGCGGGGGAAAGCGGCACGAAGACGACGACGGCCAAAAAGGCCCGCCAAACCGCTGCCGGCCGGAAACGGGCGGCGGCCGCGGCCGCCACCGATGCAACGACGCCGAAACGCGCCGTCCAGGAGGAGTTCGACTTCATCGAGGATCTGGAGACATACGACCTGCCGCGTCCGTCTTTTCTCGAGCCGGCAGACGAAGAGGTGCAGCGCGACTCCCAGGCCCTGATGGAGATCGGCAAGATCGTCACCGCAAAGTGTCAGGAGTTCAAGGTGCGCGGCGAGGTTGTCAATATTCGCACCGGCCCGGTCATCACGACCTATGAGTACCAGCTCGCCTCCGGCGTCAAGATCTCTTCGGTTCAGAACCTGTCAGAAGACCTGGCCCTCGCTCTGAGCACCCAGTCCGTGCGCATCCAACGCATCCCCGGGCGGGCGACCGTCGGCATCGAGGTCCCGAACCCGCAACCGGAGGTCATCCGCCTATCTCAGCTCGTGGAGGCGACCGAGTTCCAGCACGCTCGATCGATCCTGACCCTGTGCGTGGGCGTCGACATCAGGGGAAAACCTTTTGTCGGCGATCTCAAGCGCATGCCGCACCTGCTCATCGGCGGGTTCACGGGCTCGGGAAAATCGGTCGGTATCAACGCCATGATCCTGTCGATCCTCTACAAGGCAAAGCCGGATGAGGTGAAGTTCATCTTCGTCGATCCGAAGATGGTCGAACTCGGTGTGTACAAGGATATCCCCCACCTCCTGACCCCCATCATCACCGAACCGAAGAAGGCAGCCAACGCCCTCGGCTGGGCCGTCAACGAGATGGACAACCGCTACCGGACTCTGGCAACGCTCGGAGTTCGCAACCTCGAGCAGTACAACCAGCTCGTGCGAGATCCGGTGCAGCTCAAGAAGACGCTCGAACAGTTTCTCGGCGAGGACGCCGATGAGACGGTCTTCGAGCCACTTCCTTTCATCGTCATCATCATCGACGAGCTCGCCGACCTGATGATGACCTCCGGGCGAGCAGTGGAGGAGGCCATCACCCGCATCGCCCAGAAGGCACGCGCCGTTGGCCTGCATCTCATATGTGCAACGCAGCGGCCGTCCGTCGATGTCCTGACTGGCATCATCAAAGCCAACTTCCCGTGCCGAATTGCCTACAAGGTGCGCTCCGGGCACGACTCGCGCACCATCCTCGACGCGATCGGCGCCGAGCACCTGATCGGCCGCGGTGACATGCTCTACCTGCCCCCCGGGACGTCCAACATCATTCGTCTGCACGGACCGCTGGTCACGGAGAAAGAGATTGCGGCGGTCGTGCGCTACATCAAGCGCTTCGGCAAACCCGACTACATGAAGGGCATCCTGACCCACGAACCGCTCGGGGGAAACAGCCGCGGGTCGGGCGGACGCGGCGGCGGTGCCGGTGGCAGCGACGCCGGCGACAGCTACGAAGACCCGATGTATGACCAGGCGGTCCGTCTGGTCGTCGGCGAACACAAAGCGTCGGCCTCCCACATTCAACGTCGCCTGCGACTCGGATACACTCGTTCGGCGCGGCTCATCGATATGATGGAGCAAGAAGGAATCGTGGGCCCGCCGGCCGGATCAAAAGGGCGAGAGATCCTGGTTGGGGAGAACTACTTCGAAGAGGTTGACGAAACCCACGCCCTGAATAGTGAGATCGACGAGGAGGAGGGGAACTGATGTTCGACGGACTCGTTTTTTCAGGGGTTGACTGGTTCAGGTTCGGGGCGCTCGCGGTCGTATTTTTCCTTCTCGTCATGCTGATCATCAGTTTTCGCTCCCGTGCGCGCGTCTTCTGCCAGTACCTCAAGCACATGACCGGCATCGGGCTCAAGCCGGGCCGTGTCCAGGCCCTCTACAAGAGCCGCGGCAAGGCCGGTGTGAGAGACCTGCTCATCGACCTCATCATCCAGCAGGACCTTGACGACCCAGACCAGCAGATCACGCCGGGCGACGAACCCAAATCGTCGATCTACGAGTCGGGAGTTTTTGACGGGTAGGACACAATCATTGACACCTTTGCGAACCCGGCTCTATACTGCGCGTTCCTGCCGGAAACGGCGGTTCTTTGTCATCGAGCGGACTCGGCGTCGGGGTGTGGCGCAGCCTGGTAGCGCATCTGCTTTGGGAGCAGGGGGTCGGAGGTTCAAATCCTCTCGCCCCGACCATAAACCGTCTTCGGACCCGGAGCTCTCCGCCTGTAGCTCAGCTGGACAGAGCAACGGACTTCTAATCCGTGGGTCAGAGGTTCGAGTCCTCTCAGGCGGGCCATGTATTTTGTGGTGAGCGTAGCTCAGTTGGTAGAGCGCAGGATTGTGGTTCCTGTGGTCGGGGGTTCAAATCCCCTCGC
>CAZCEX010000223.1:0-7104 GCA_964497785.1 uncultured Thermoanaerobaculia bacterium
ATCGAGCGCGGCCGACGAGAGCAATCGTCGGCCGCGCCAGGACTCTGGTCAGTGATTCGACCAGGCGGTGAGATTGCCTTTTTCGAAACCGTCTTTGAAGATTTCGGGGCCGAGTTGGCGAGCCACCTTCAGCCTGCCGTGATTCGGGTAGGCGTAGGTGAAGATCTCGCGGTAGGCGATGGCCAGGTTTTCTCTGGAGTCCGCGTCGATGGATACGACGCTGGCTTCTGACTGGTGGGCTCCCCCGAAATCGATTCCCTCGCAGTACCAGGTGTAAAAGAGATCCTCAGGACCGCAGTTGGGCACCGTACCGGGGGGCATGGCTTGGATCGGGCGGGCCACCGACAACACCGGTGGACCCAACTCGTCGAGTACGTCACGGTAGACGATGACCGGCCGACCATCGGCGTCCCGATCCATGTCTACGGTTCGCGTCCAGTCCACCACTCCCGAGGAGGGCAGTTGACCGATTTCGTCGTCGATCACGTCGCACTGCCACTCGAAGGCCGGTGCATTGGTGAAGCCACAATTACCATTCGAACCCACATAATACGCGTAGATCAGCGACTGCTCATCGTCGTTCCGGAAAGCCAGCTCCGGGAATCCACTGTCCTGTACCGTGAGTGCCACCGACCTGCCGCTGTCGATAGTGGTCCCGATCTGAGCTGAGCGGCAGAACCAGGAGTTCCCGGCGCCGCAGTTGCCCCCGCTCTCGACGTTGATCGCAACTCGGGCCCGCCCCATAGTGGCGTCGTAAAAGGCAATCGACGGGCGCTTGGCATGCCACGACATCTCAGTCGCGTCGGTGTCGATGGAGTTGAAATAACCATAGCCGTTGCCTTCCGCGGCAACCGTACAATTCCAGAAGCCGGCGGCCGATCCGACACCGCAGTTGCCGGTCCCTCCGCCCGGCACGAAGCGGGCATACATCACCGCCGATCCCAGAAGGCCCGTGCGGCGGTAGGCGATGTGACGCACAAAATTCTCGTCGTAGGTGATCGAGGTATATGATCCTCTGTAGTTATGGGCAGGTGGGTATCCGGCATCGACAGTGACGACATTGAAGGTGCAACTGTTCGCGCAGCTCGCATTGGCCTGTTTGAGGGAGGCATTGGTGGCATCATAGTATGAGATCGCCACCTTGGTACCCGTAACCGCGCGTCGCACGGCGATGGAGTTATGCTTGCCGACGTCGCCGTAGCTGTCAACGAGAAAGCACGACCAACGGTTGTCGTTGCCGCAGTTACCGCCCGAATTTACAAAACGCGCCATCCACAAGTTGCCGCCATCCTCTTCGTAAAAACTGATGAAGGGTGCTCCCGTCACCGTGTCGAGGGCGACGTCCATGTAGGGGCCGACGCCGTCGAGAGAACCGTCCATTTCGAAATTGAACCAGTCTTCCGCCCCCAGTTCAACAACCCCGGGGCCGACGGTGACGACGAGAAACATAACAAGTGAATGGAACCGACGATATTTGCTCATGAGTGCCCTCCTTGCATCGCGTGTTGCCGATGCTGTGTTCTTACCTGGGAGAACGTCGCTGCAACCTCATCCACACAGGGCAACGAGCCCCGGAGTGACGGGGCTCACAGGAGGGTTTTTGCCGGGGGCGAAGGTCATCGACCGGAAGGCGGCCGCAACCCAGGTCACCGGCCCTTTCAGCCGGCTTTGTTTGACGACCCGTTGAACCGCCTCAGTCCGCAGTCCTCAAGAGCACGAAACGGTGCACCCACACGTTGCCGTCGTCGACGAATCGGCGGTATATCTTGTCCAGGTGTATGCCATCGACAGCATCGCTGCCGAGATTCGCCTCCACGACCCTGAGCGCTTCACGGGTCAGCACAGTCGTTGTCGGTCCGCGTGTAGGGGTATCGGCGCGCGCCGGCGCCCTGTTGAGCTCACGCTCCAGGTCCACGAGCTGCCGACGAGAGGCGACGACTACAAAGGCCTCCGAACTGCCGACGGTGGTGGCATGCCAATTCTGAACTACGCCGAGACGGCGCCCGGGGAGGCGGTGGAGAGTCGAACCCGCCAGAGGGTTCGCTGTATCCAGGCCCGGCAGCGGGAACAATACGTAGAATGCGCCGTCCTGGTTCCCGCTGAAGACATAGAGATGCACGGCCTCATCGGCCCTCACCTCCATGAACAGCTGATCTCCCGGGCCTACGGAGTCGCCTGAGAAAACAGGTTCTCTCGTGCCGTCGAGCTGACGAAACAAGGCTGCCTCGAGTTCGAGGGGCGCAGGTTGGAGGGCCGATGCGGCAAGCTCTACGGCCGCAGGCTCGGTCCGGGCTTCGATCAGCGAACGTTGCATGCGTCTCGGCGCCGGATCACCCGTGAGGCCACCGAGGATTACAACCAGAAGAGCGAGGCCGATGACCACCGAAGCGGCGCCGATCATCACCCAGGGCGGATTGCGCAAACCACTGCCGGCAACCAGTGTTTCGCTCCCGGTGCACTCTCGAAGGAAGACCGTATCGAGGTCACGCTCCATGGCGTCGGCACTGGCATATCGTTCGCCGGGATCGGCCGCGATGGCCCGCTCGACAACCCTCACCAGGTACCCAGGCAGATCCGGACGGAGATCCCTCAACGATCTGCGTCGGCCAAGCATGTGTGCGTCGCGCAATCCTTTGAGATCCTTGGCCTCGACCGGAAACGCGTTGCTCAAGAGGCGAAACATGAGCACGCCGAGGCAGTAGAGATCGTCGCCCGGACTTGGCGCCTTGCCCTCGAGAACCTCAGGGGCGGTGGTCAGCGGGGAGAGGTAGACCCCTTCTCCAGGATTGTTACGAACAGTGATCTCAGTGGCCGCTCCCAGATCGGCCAGGACCAAACGGCCGCCCTTTTCGCGGATCACGTTGGCCGCCTTGACATCGCCATGGACCAGACCGGCGCCGTGCACGGCAGCCAGCGCCCTACACAGCTCGAGACCAACCAGAACGGCCTCATACGAGCACATGAGTCCGTCTTCCTCCAAGCATCGATCAAGGGTCCGTCCCTCCACCAACTCGGTCCACAATCCCACTCGACCATCGTGGATGTCGACGCCGTGAATCGCGAGCACGTTGGGGTGGCGGAGCCTGGCCAGTCGCCGGGCCTCCCTGATGTACTGACTGCCTCTTTCCGGCGCACGACCGGGGGGTCCGAGCCGACGCAGTTTGAGAGCCACTTCACGGTCCAGGACGGGGTCCCAGGCACGATAGACCTCACCGAAGCTGCCATCGCCGATCTTGTCGAGGACCTTCAGGTGGCCCCATATGAAGGCGACGGTGCGATGCGATTCTGCGTTTTCAGCGGTTTCACCAGCCTGGGAACGCAGATCCCGGAAGACGCTGGCCAGGTTCTCGACCTGCCGCAGGCTGAGCAGGTCCTCGTCATCATCCTGTTTTTCCCAATCGACGGTCTCTTCGTCCGAGATCGTACCTGCCAGCTCGAACAGGAGCGACTCTTTATCGGTGGTCATTCAAAAGCTCCGCCAGTCGTACGAGTGACCTCACCACCATCATCCGGGCCGAATTGGCGGACGGTGAACCCACAGCCTCGGCGATCTCCGGGTAGCTCATGCCAAACTCGATGCGTAATATCACAGCTTCCTGTTTGTCGTCTGGCAACGAGGCGAGAGCCGCCTCGTAGGCTTCGACGGCTTCCCGACCGATGGACTGGTCGAGCAGCGATGGCGACGGGATCGGGAGCTCCTCCGGCAGGGCCACCTTGCCGGGCCGCTTCACAGCCCGCCGAACCTCGTCGCGAACCGCGTTGAGAACGATATGCCGCAGGTACGCAAGAAAGGAACCTTCCCGCTGCGGTTCAAACTCCTCGATGTTGTTCAGAGCACGAAGCAGGGTGATCTGAACAAGATCGTCGGTGTCTGTCAGGTCGCGGGCGTTTCGAGGCAGACGGCCTCGGGCCCAGCGCCGAAGCATAGGGAGGTAGCGGGCGATGAGTCGCTCTCGGGCATCGGCATCACCCTCCCGCACCTCGGCGAGGAGTAGAGCGGTCGACTCCAGGCTCGGCTCCGACGCGCCGGCGAGAGATTTGATTCCCTGATCGCACACCGTCTTGATTCTCTGGTCGAGCATATCACTGCGAAACCGAGGGGCTGCTCTTTCGGTGTTGGCCGGGGGTCAGGGCAGAGTAGTGGACCAGAACGAGGTGTCGCCGGACTCGAAGCCGTCCTCGAACACTCCCGAAAATGCCGACTGCAATCGGATGTGATCGAAGGTCACCATTCCGAGTTCTGTGTCGGTATTGTTCATGAAACTCAGCCGCGCGATCGCTGAGGGGTTGCCGAGTTGGCTGAGCGTTACGGTGACCTCGGTCCACGTGTTCGCCACAGCGGTCAGGTCGACTGCCGTGCTCGCGGGGCCGCCATCCGCCACCTCCTGCGTGAAGAAATGGATGGCCTTGTTCGAATCTGTACCACCGTGTACCCAGAACTTGACGGCGTCGTAGCCTGAGGTGTCGATCACCGCTGATTCGGTTCCCGGCGAGAAGGCGCCCCAGGCGTTGAGGGTCGCGTTCACCGCGAGGGCGCCCACTTGCGCGGGCGACCCGGAGAGGTCGATCGTCGCGCCCCAGGACCAGTTCCCCCAACCACTGGCGAGAGCGTCGTCGTAGATCATTACGGTGGGAGTCGCGTTGGACCGGAAGGAGGCTGTGACTGACCGTGTGGTATTCATGGCGACGATGCAGAGGCTCATCCCGGAACATGCGCCGCTCCAGCCGGTGAATGTCGAAGCCCCGTCGGCCGAGGCCGTGAGCTCGACGCTCGTGCCGCTGAGGAAGGGTGCGCTGCAGTCGCCGCCGCAGCTGATGCCTGCCGGTGAGGATATGACCGTACCGTCTCCGGTTCCGTCCTTGCTGACGGTGAGTGTATAGGTGAGTCCTTCCGGTTCGAAGGTCGCGGTCACCGAGCGATTCAGATTCATCGTCACTTCGCACGTGGTGTCGGTTCCGTAGCAGGCGCCGGTCCAACCGGCAAAATTGGACCCGCTGTCGGGCGTGGCTGTGAGGGTGACTGCGGTGCCGTTGGAGTAGTCCTCGCTGCAGTCACTGCCGCAGTCGATGCCGGCCGGCGAGGATGTGACCGTGCCGTTCCCGCCGGCGACACCGGTATTCGTGACGGTGAGTGTCGGGTTCGGCGGTGGCGGTCCTCCGGCCAGTCCGTAGAGATACCCATAGAGAGCCATCTTTCCACGCATGGTCTGGCGTGGTGTGAACTCGGTGTGCGCCCAAACCCATCTGGAAGGAAAGTAGGTTTCTCCCCTGGGCCAGGTGGACGGCACATCCGTCGGATAGCTCTCCTCGTAGAGTGCCGAGGGCCTCCCCATCACCATTCCCGGAGACCAGTCGCTGAGGTTCAGGTAGGGGGTGTGTCCGGGGTGAACGCCCGCCACGCCGTCGTCATAACCCGAGGTGTAGACCTCTTCAACGCTTCGCTTCGCTTCGAGCGGTGTGAACGCCGTTGTCATCTCGATCATGTTGAGCGGGTTCCTGCCCAATCCCCAGTCGGCTTCGAGCGCGAGGGCTTTGCGGAAGTGACCGAGGTCGGCCGGAGCATCGGCCACCGCGTGGGCAATGATGGTTCGATCCATGTTTTGAGCGGTGCGCCAGAAGGCGGCGTTGCCCCGGTCGGTTGCGCGCCGTGAGGGCCGGCTGTCGATGAGGTCGGCCTCATCGTTGCGGGCCTCGGCGATGATCTGCGTCTTCATGTCGTTCTGCAGGGTGGTGTAGTTGACCGCCTGAGGGGTGATGAGATAGGCGGCAGTCGCCCAGAGCTGGTTCCGGCTGCTGTTGATCAGCTCCGCCGGACCGCCGGCGCAGACGCTTTCCGTATGGACGACGTTTTCGTAGATTGTTGCGCCGGTCACGTTGTACAAATAGGCGGCGGCCATCATCTTGAAGTCGCGGCCGCGTACGGTCCCGTCATCGAGATTCAGACCCTCGTCGAGCATCGGGTCTAAGAGACCGTTCGCGTAGTTGTACGCCGTGACCGCTTCGTCTTTGTAGTCGTTCATGAGGCTGGGTAGGCCGGCGATGCGAAATGCGTCGGCGAGCATCGCGGCGTTGGCGGCGTTGGCCCACGCCGCGATGGCCGTCGGCCCGGCCTGGAAAAGCTCGTTGCTGCTGTTGGGGTTGGTCAAGCCGTGCGAGTAGCCATCTCCGTCACGCAGCCGAAGCCAGAAGTCCACCTCATTGCGTGCCTCGTCCAGAATGTCGGGAATTGTATTGCCGCTCTCGGTGATGCCCGTGGCGTCGTCCGAAATCGCCCCATCCGTCATGAGGAAGGGCAGCAGCATGTCGTAGATGTTGGCCACGTGACCGAGGTGACGATCCCAGTCAGCCGCGTCGGAGTGACCTCCCCAGGCGTCTTCATTGGTCGGGTAACCGGTTGCACGGTAAGACCGCCAGTCGTTGGGCCTGTCCCACCTGTCGCCACTTGAGAAGCTGTCCCACTCGGGGTGCCATGGATGCATCGTTGTGAGGTACACCGTGGTCGACTCCGGGCTCTCGCCGGGAATGTAGAGCGGTGTCCGCGGCGGCGGTGTGAGGCCGTTGGGGTTTTCCTCCCCGATCCGCATGTAGAAGTAGCCTCGAACCGAGACCTTGAAAGGATCTGCGTAGATGTCGTCGGCAATCTCAAAATCCTGGCTGCAGCCGACGCCCTCGACTACCAGCCGGTAGGTGCCGGGGGTTGTGAAGCTCGAGAAATCCACGCTCCAGACGTCTGAACGCGTGAGGTTGTAGCCAAAGACGTCGCTGCCGCTGGGCATCCAGAAGCTCACGATCCCCACCGGATAGGCCTGGCCACTGTTGACGTCATAGACGGAGACCGTATTGCCCTCGAAGCTGGAGTAGTTGCGGGCGCCGCCATCTCCCATCCAGTAGTAGAGGTCGGCGGCTTTATGAGTCGCATCCGGGGCATATCCGACCAGGTTCACGTGCACGGCCTCGGAGCGGCTGTTGAAGATGTCGAAGGTGAATGACTCGGAGGTGTCATCGCTGTTCGTAGCCGAGGAGATCTCGAGCGTATAACTCATGCCCTGCTGCAGAGAAATGGGCAGCCTGAGGTAGATCCAGTGCTCGTAGGTGTACTCATAC
>CAZCEX010000224.1:0-7095 GCA_964497785.1 uncultured Thermoanaerobaculia bacterium
TTTTTCGCAATTTCGTCGTCAGGCCTCGGGTTTCCTTGTGCGACGTACCGCCCACACTGGCCCTTTCAGGGCAACACGCCTTTGGCGTGACCGCCCTTCGGGCGGTGCGCGATGTCCCTGAGTACGACTCCGCGGAAATCCTTGCCTTCCTTGACCTTGCGCAAAAATCGCTCTTTTCTGAATCGGGAACTGCGCAGTCCCCATCCAGACTTTCTGGATGGGAACGGGCTAGTTCAGTAGATCGGCCTGGCCGGGTTACTATCTGACAGCGATGACGAGCACGTCACTCCCTCGATATGGATTTCCGGCGCAGATATCAGACGTCGCATCGAGAGACATCTGGGTTTTTCTGTTCGGTGATGGGCTCGTCAGGCTGACCGCCTTCCTCGTTGCCATTCTTGGTGGGATTCACCTGCTGAATCAATTCGGTTTTGGTATCCCAATCCGGTCGGCGCTGCTGACCCCGAGCATCGTGCTGATCGCACTCTCATTCATAGCGACTCTGGGTCGTTCCGCGCCGCGCGAGTCCGGATTGTGGCGCAGGCTGATGGTCGCGTACGGCCTGTGGCTTTTGGTCGAGGTTTTTTCCCATCTCACCTCCCACCAGGCGCCGTCGCATACGACGGTCTTTCTCGTCGACTGTGGCTATGTGGCGTTTTTTACGATGGTATTGCTTGCCGTCGAGCGGCGTGACGTGCAGCCGTCGAAGCTCAATACGGCCCAACGTGGCGCTCGTCTTGCCGATCAGGTGAGCATTATCGTATTGGTGGTCAGCCTGCTCGCCTACTTCGTGCTCATACCGAACCGCTACGATCCGAGCGTATTCCCGACTGCCGTGCCCTCGTACCTTCTATATACGATCCTCGATTTCATCATCGGCGCGCGCCTTCTTCATGTCGCGTCAAAATCGAGGGTGATCCGGTGGCGTTTCTTCGCCATCTTGTCCGGTATCGCGTTTCTGGCTTGGGGCTTCATCGACTTGATCGATGCCGTCGGCTCCGCTCTCGACAGACCCTTCCTATCTGGAACGGTATTCGACATGCTCTGGTACGCGCCGTTTCTCCTGGTAGTCTGCGCTCATCGTCTGCGCCTGTTTCCGGTCATCAAACCACTGGCCGACGACCAGAAAGGCGTCGAAGAGCTCGACCCGGCGCGGGGTTTTCCCCTGGTCGGCGTGATCGCGCTGGTGCTCGTTGTCGTGCACATCGCCGGCTACGGGCTCGGGTTTTTCGAACAGCCAAGCCGCGGACCCCGGGAGGTGCTCATCATTCTCCTGGTCCTGATGGCGGTGGTGTCGGTGACGTCGAGGCGGGCGATCAGTGAGAGCGCAGCCCTCACCAAGCGTCTCTCTCTCGGGATCGAGCAGGGTGCGGACTCGGTGATCATCACGGATAGCGACGGGATCATAGAGTACGTCAACCAGGCCTTCGTCAAGACGACCGGCTACTCCAGGGAAGAGGCGGTCGGCGCCAATCCGAAGATCTTGAGTTCAGGGCACCACGAGCCGCACTTCTTCGAGGAGCTGTGGCGGACGATCAAGGGCGGAGAGGTCTTCCAGGACACCTTCACGAATCGGCGAAAAAACGGCTCGATCTACTTCGACGAAAGGGTCATCTCGCCGCTCATCGACGGCAAAGGCCGGATCACCCACTACGTGGCGACGGGACGCGACATCACCGGCCGGATCGAGGACCAACGTCGACTGCAATACATGGCTACCCACGACGTGCTGACCGGTCTACCAAACCGATCCCTGTTCCAGGAACGTCTCGAGCACGCGATCAACATCTCCAAGCGCCATGATCGGCGACTCGCCGTATTATTCGTAGATCTCGACGACTTCAAAACGATCAACGACACTCATGGTCACCAGCGAGGCGACGACGTGCTCAGGATGGTGGCCAACCGGATTGATTTCATCACCCGCGAAGGCGACACGTCAGGCCGGGTCGGTGGTGACGAGTTCATGGTCCTGGTGGAGGAGATCGTCGAAGCCGAGGCGGTCACAGCTCTTGCGGAGCGGGTGATCGAGGCCATCAAGCGCCCCTTTTCGATCGATGATCAAGAGCTCACCGTGACCGGAAGCCTCGGTATTGCCGTCTATCCCGTAGATGGCCGGGACCCGCAGACTTTGATCGGCAACGCGGACATCGCCATGTACCGAGCCAAGGATCTTGGGCCGGGCCGAGTCCAGTTCTACTCCCACGGCATGACCCTGCCGGCGGTGGATTAACCCGAATCAAGGGTATCCCTACAGATCAGGTCGATACTCACCGCAGCGGCGTGAATTTGAAACGCAAAGGCGCGAAGGACGCAAAGAAAACGCAAAATTCTATAAAGAATTAAACCTTTGCGCTCTTGGCGTCTTTGCGTTTCAATTGCCCTATATAGCCTCTCGATTGCCACTTGCGATCAACCTGACTCAACGGCCCTGGGACGCTCAGAAGCGTCTTGACACTCTGAGACCGTCACCGTGTCGGGTGATATGGAATCGCTTTTCGAATGCGGCCCGATATGGACTTTCGGCGGCCGGAGCATCGTTGATGCTTTCGACGTCTACGTGGCGCATCGGCTGGACCCGCCGGCCGAGCATCGTGGCGAGAAAGCCGAGGTAATCGGCGAGCAGAGGGTGATCCGGACGGGGTTCGATCCTGAGCTTGCGGCCGCTCGCCTCGGCGGTGACGACGAGTTGGCGGCCGTGGAATACGAGCAGATTGGGCGCTGCCCGCCGCGGAAGCCGCGCCGGAAACGTATCAAGACCGAGTCCACACGGGGAGGCAGGGTCTGTTGCACACAACCACCACAGACGATCCTCCGGCAGGCCGCGCTCGAGTTGACGCCAGGCCCGGTGATCCATGAACTGGAGACCGTTGACGCCTTCGAAGAAGCGGCCGCTCACCACCTCGCCGGCAAGCTCCATCAGGCGCAGGCTGCGAAAGATCGATGACCACCTCAAGGCCGGCAGCTCCCGTTCGAGCAGGCGGCGGAAGACGATGCCATAGCGGTCGAGCAGGAGTCGCGCGCGGTCCCGGTCCTCCTCGTCCCGGTCAAGGGCGTCGCCGGTGGCAGGGGGCTCGGGAAGGGCAAACCAGTGGCCCTCGAAAGGCCGCCCGGCACGCCAGCGCTCGAGTTCGCCTCGCCGCAGACGGCGGCGGCCGCGTGAGAGAGGGGTCGGTCGCGGGGTCTTGAAGCCATGCTCCGCAGCCCGCCTCACGGTGGCGAAAGTATCGGTCGAGACCTGACCCGCCCACGCAGCCCGCCACAGGAGGGCGGTGAGATCCGACGAGGAGCGCTGCGTGTGCCGTTGCAGCTCGTCGAGGCCGAAGCGGCCGAGTCGGTGGGGGAACAGATCCTCGATCGAGGCCGATTCCGCCGTTTCTTCCGCGCTGAGCAGTGCGTTGTCGTCCGCCAGGATGAAGGTCAGCTTGGCTTTGCCGCAGCCGACCCAGCGCAGCTCGGTCTCAACGAGCAAGGTGTCGAGCCATTCCGGGTGGTAGGAGTCCATTCGTGCGGGCAGGATGAAGGTCTCCCAGGCGGCCGCAGGGGCGGGCCACCCGAGCAGTGCCTCGATGCGGTCCTGCAGGTCCTCGATGCGGCCGTCGGTCCCGCCGAGCCCCTGGTGATGGGCGAGGAAAAGCGGCAGCTCTTCGACCGGACGCGGTTCGAACCTTGGGCGTGACGCCGCTCGAACCATCCGCAGCAAGCGTTCGAGGTTCTCCCGGTCACAGATCTCGACGTCTTCGGCACCGGCCGTGATCCGGTCGACCACAACCGTGTGCTCGTCGGCGAGCAACGTTATGGCACGATCCGCTGCCGAATGCTCAATACCGAGATCGTTGGCCACGATATGGGAGTGCACCGGACCGCGGAAACGCAGCCTCTCGGCGATCAGCTCCGGCAGTGTGAACGGCAGGGCACCTGGGTCGTCGGCAACAACAATCGGCGCCAAAATAGATTTTGCGGTTGCCGCACCGGGCACGATCTGGATGGCCATCGACGCCAGGTCGCGGTCGAGAGCGGCGCCGACTCGCTGAAGGTTTTCAACTGCCACGACGAGGGATGATGGCGGGCCGCCGATGGCGACAATTCGGTCGGCAACGCCGGCGAGAACATCCGCTTCCGGCTGATCGTGATCGTGAGCCACCGCGGTGATGATCGAGGTCCATTCTGTGGCTGTCAGCACGAGGCGTTCGACAGCCCAGTCGACCAGGTCCCGGCCAGGCGCCGGGGCGTATCCCGGAGCTGTTCGGTTGAGCTTCGCCTGCAATTCTGTCACCAGTGCCGGGTCGATCTCCGGGCGAAGGTGCGAGGCCAACGCCAGCTCACCGATCAGGTCGGCGCGGGCGCCGGCGCCGCGATCACCGGCGGGGCGGTCGTCCTCGTACATCAGCTCGTTGGTCTGCTTCCAGAGCACGTGAGCGGCGAGAGGCGACGGGTGGTCGGTGCGCACGTGTCGTACTTCGATGCGGCCGTCGCGAACAGCGTCGAGCCGCCTACGCAGTCCTTCGATGTCGAACCCGTCTTGCAGGCAGCTGCGCCAAGCCTCGAGCACGAGGGGGAAGTCCTGCGTGTCGCGAACCGAATCCAGGAGCTCCTTGGCGCGCTGCCGGTGCAGCCACAGCGGAGTGCGACGATTGAAGCCGGCCCGTGGGAGGAGTAGCGCGACCCCGGCTGCCTCCCTGAAGCGGGCGCCGAAGTAGCCGGTGGCGCCGAGGCCTTCCCGCAGCAGGTCGGTGAGGGCGCCGGGTGCGATCAGATCGAGGGGGTCGTTGGCGAATGCCTCCTCCGGCGCCGAGAGGATGACGCAGTCGTCATCGTGAATTGCAGTCGGGCGGATGCCGAGCTGAGCCTTCCATGCTGCCTGAATGGCGAGGGCGAGCGGTCGGTTGACACGTCCGCCCCACAGGGTGTGCAGGATGACCTGTTGTTCACCCGCCCTGCCTCGCGACGGAGGGCAGTGCTCAACGACGACCCGGTGGCGGTGGGGCAGACAACCGGTTGCTGCGTATTGCTCGGCGAGGAAGGCCAAGAGCTGTTTGGCGGCGGGCTCCGTCACCGGCAGACCCTCGACGGCTTCGGACAGGTCCTCTTTCATGAGCAGCGGCTCGATGCGCTCAAGCGTTTCGGCCACCCGACCGGCGAGATGGAGCGAGCCATCACGCTCTTCGGCCCGCCAGAAAGGCGCCATAGCAGCCCCGTGCTTGGCAGGGCTGACGAAGACGTCGCTGTGGGTGATGCGTTCGACCCGCCACGACTGCACGCCGAGGCTGAATGTGTCGCCCACCGAGCGTTCCCAGACGAACTCCTCGTCGAGTTCGCCGAGGGGCGCGCTGCTGCCATCGAGGCGCAGGCGGTAGTAGCCGCGGTCGGGGATCGTGCCGCCCGAGAGATAGAGCAGACGATCGGAGCCCGGGCGGGAGCGTAGGGTGCCGTCGACCCGATCGAGGCTCGCCAGCGGGCGCAGGCTTCGGACGCGGGATGAAGCGAACCGCCCGGCCAGCATCTCCACCACCAGGTCGAAGTGGGGCCGGGGCAGTCGGCGGTAGGGGTCCGCGCAGCGGATTGCATCGAAGAGGTCGTCAACGCCGACCGCCTGTCCGACGGTCATGCTGAGCACGACTTGCGCGAGCACGTCGAGCGCATTTTCGACCGGGTGGATCTCCTCGAGATCGCCCGCCAGGGCCGCTGCGCCGGCGACGGCGCACTGGAGGAGGTCACGCGGATGCAAAGGCATCATGCGGCCGCGGCTGGTTTCGCCGACGCGGTGTCCCGACCGGCCGAGGCGTTGGATCGTCGAGGCTACAGAGGGCGGCGCCTGCACGAGCACGACCTCGTCGATCGCCCCGACGTCAATTCCGAGTTCGAGCGAGTTGGTGGCGACGATGGCCCTGAGTTCGCCATCCTTCAAACGGCGTTCGACGACCTGGCGGATCTCGCGCGACAGGGCGCCGTGGTGCGACCATGTGAGCCGCTCGGATTGGCCTTCATTGATCAGGTGGGCCACCCGTTCGACAGTGCGCCGGCTGTTGGCGAAGACCAGAGTCGAGCCCGAATGGCGAATCCGGCGTCGCAAGTCGGTGGCCAGAGCCAGCCAGAAAGCCTCGCGATCTCGTGGCTCGCCGTCGCCGTCGTGCAGATTCGAGCCGATCTCGAGCTCGTAGTTCTTCGACATGGCGGACGATACGATCGCTACCGCGCGGTCGCGGTGACTGCTACCGGTGAAGACCCGCCCGCCGAGCCAGCGGGCGACGCGCTCGAGTGGGCGAATCGTCGCCGACAGGCCGATGCGTTGGACCTCTCCCGACAATGCCGTCAGTCGCTCCACGGCAGTGATCAGGTGCACGCCTCGCTTCGAGCCCATCACGGAGTGCACTTCGTCGACGATGACCGTCTCGAGGTCTCCGAGCATCCGTCTGCCGTTCGGGCTCGTCAACAGCAGGTTCAAGCTCTCCGGGGTGGTGATGAGGATCTCGGGCGGGTCCTTGAGCATCTTGCGGCGTTCGTTCTGCGGTGTGTCGCCGGAGCGAATGCGTACCCGGATATCCGGGGGCTCCCGACCGGTCGCCCTGGCGGCGCGGTCCGTGAGCTCCGACAACGGACCGAGAAGGTTGCGCTGGATGTCGTTGCCGAGGGCCTTGACGGGGGAGATGTAAAGCACCCGCACCGCGCCGCCCGGCCACTTCCCGGTCAAAAGCTGGTCGATCGCCCACAAAAAGGCGGTCAGGGTCTTGCCGCTGCCCGTCGGCGCCGTTGCCAGCACGTGGTCGCCGGCCGCGATGCGCCGCCAGGCGAGCTCCTGAACGTCGGTCGGCTCGCCGAGAGTGTCGGTGAACCACGCGCGCGTGACCGGGTCGAAGAGGTCGAGAGCGGATCGGACCATGACGAAACGCTACGGGGTTCTCCGGCCCGGGTCAACATCAGGAGCACAGCCTCCTGACGGAACGGTGTGCGGAGGGTTGCCTGGAGGGGCTAGCGGCGGGGGTGCAGTGTTGTGGGAGCAGGCGTCCCGCCTGCGATTCTGGGGCGCTGGGGGGTAATGAGCGATAGTGGCATTCTCGACACGCTCCCGGACCCCGTCAATCCCGAGGCCGATCA
>CAZCEX010000225.1:0-7071 GCA_964497785.1 uncultured Thermoanaerobaculia bacterium
CGGCATCGCCTTCAACTTTTGACCTGTCCCCTTTTCCTCCCTTTCCGTTTTCTTCACCGGGATCCAGGCTGGTAGAGTCACGAGATTTTCCAGGCCGTCGACATCGCCTGGATCCCGGTGAAGAAAACGGATTGATTTCGTTGTTCGTCTGCGGGAGAAAGATCGTATAATGCCCGCCGACCCGTGGCGATTGGAGAGATGTCGCCGAGTCGTACTCCTCAAGCTGTACCCTGGGGTCGGAAGGAGAGGTCAATGCCTCAACCCGATGGGAGCACGATTGTGCTCACGACAAAATTGCAGGCGATGCTCGGTTGGGTAAGGAAAAACAGCCTCTGGCCCTTGCCATTCGGGACCGCTTGCTGTGCCATCGAATTCATGTCGTCGGTCTCGGCCCACTACGATCTAGCACGATTCGGCGCTGAAGTCGTACGCTTCTCCCCTCGCCAATCTGACATGATGATCGTTGCCGGGACCATCACCGACAAGATGGGTCCGGCGGTCAAACGCATCTATAACCAGATGGCCGAACCCAAATACGTCATTTCCATGGGCGCATGCGCGTGTACGGGAGGTTTCTACCGTGCTTATCACGTGATGCAGGGCGTCGATGAGTTGATTCCAGTCGATGTCTACGTCCCCGGATGTCCACCGACTCCGGAAGCGCTCATACACGGAATTCTTGAACTGCAGAAAATGATCCAGCGGGGAGAAACGCACTATGACCAGCTCCGTGCCCGCGGCTGAAACTCCGTTGCCCTCCGAAATCCTTGAAATGGGTGAAGGTGTTCGGGAGGGCCTCACCGGCCCCGATGGTCACCGGGAACTCGTCGTCGATCGGGGCAGCATGCTCAACGTGATGCGGGTTTTGAAAAACGACCCATCGTGCGCATGCAACATGCTCGTCGATGTCTGTGGAGTGGACTACCCCGACAAAGACCACAGATTCGAGGTCGTCTATCACCTGGCAAACCTCGACGAGGGTCACCGATACCGGGTTCGAGTTCCACTGAAAGAGGACGATGCGACCGTGCCATCGGTCTACGGGCTCTGGAAGGCGGCGGACTGGTTCGAACGGGAGGCGTGGGACCTCTTCGGCATCCAATTCGAAGGACACCCCAACCTCAAACGGATCTTGACCCACGAGGCGTTTGAGGGGCATCCATTGCGCAAGGACTACGATCCCGGCCAACGGTGCCTGCTCACCGAGGACGAGATCATGGTCCCGGATTGGGTGAAGGACGACGAAGAAGACGGCTCTCAGTACGAAACCCAAGTCATCAACCTCGGTCCGTCCCACCCTGCGACCCACGGAACTTTGCGCACAATCGCCCGCCTCGACGGCGAGGTCATTACCAGGGCGGAGTGCGAGATCGGCTACCTCCACAGGTGCTTCGAAAAAATGGCCGAGCAACACGGCTGGAATCAGGTCATTCCATACACCGACAGGCTCAATTACTGCTCGTCGATGATGAATGGCGTTGGCTACGCCCTCGCCGTCGAAGACCTCCTTGGTATCCAGGCCCCACCGCGAGCTCAGGCCATTCGGGTCATCCTCTCCGAGTTCTCCCGAATCATGGACCACGCAGTCTGTCTTGGCGCCAATCTTGTTGATCTCGGGGCGTTGACCAACTTCTGGTACTTCTTCCAACCGCGTGAGGAGATCTACGGTCTGCTCGAAAAATGTTGCGGTGCACGGCTCACCGTCTCGTATGCACGCGTAGGCGGACTCTCCCACGACGTGCCTGACGATTTCGTCGCAGAGGCGAGGAAGCTCCTGAACGACATCCCCAAATTTCTCGATGACGTCGAGACGCTGGTGACCCGGAACATGATTTTCCGCAAGAGAACCGAAGGAGTGGGCGTCATCAGCGCAGAAGAGGCTGTCGCGTGGGGGTGGACGGGCCCCTGCCTCCGCGCCTCCGGAGTACCCTACGATGTCCGCAAGGCGTTCCCATACATGGGGTACGAGAACTACGATTTTGACGTTGCGGTCGCCTCAACTGGTGACTGCTTTGCACGGTACCTGGTACGCATGGAGGAGATGAGACAGAGCCTGCACATCATTCAACAGGCCCTCGACACCCTTCCCGACGGACCGGTGATCACCGACAACCACCACGTCGCTCTACCTCCAAAATCCAAGGTCTACTCCGAGATGGAGAGCCTGATCTGGCATTTCAAGCTCATGTTCGACGGCATTCAGGTGCCGGCCGGAACCACGTATGGGTTCACCGAGGCCGCCAATGGAGAGTTGGGTTACTACCTGGTATCGGACGGAGGCGGCACACCCTATCGCATCAAGGTCAGACCGCCCTGCTTTGCGATCTTCCAGGCATATCCCCACATGCTCGAGGGCCACATGGTGGCGGATTCTATCGCTATCCTCGGCAGCTTGAACATCATTGCGGGGGAGTTGGACCGATGACCAAGAACATCGCCACAGTCAACGTCGATGTCAAGCCAGCGACCTTTTTCGAGCGGATCTACATCGGCCCCATCCTCCAAGGCCTCCGTGTCACTCTCCGGCACTTTCTCCGCAACCTTTTCGGCCGCAAAGACGTCGCGACCATCGAGTACCCGGAGGTCAAGCGGCAGTACTCGGAAAGGCTTCGCGGCCTCCACATCCTGACGACGAAGGACGACGGGTCCTTGCGCTGCGTCGCGTGCTACATGTGCGAGACCAACTGCCCAGCCGACTGCATTCACATCGTGGCCGAAGAAGACCCCAATGCCCCTGTCGAGTCGGAGAAACGCCCGCTGGTCTTCGAAATCGATCTCCTTCGGTGTGTTTACTGCGGCTATTGTGTCGATGCTTGCCCCAAGCAGGCCATCGTCATGTCGCGAACCCACGAGATGGCCTTTTTCAACCGCAATGAGGCGGTCGTCGGCATCGAGAAGCTCCGTCAAAAAGGTGCGATCGAAGACCAGGACCTTGGATACCGCCCCTATTTCTGAGCCGGCCAGGAGCCTGCTGGATTGCGACAATGGCCGACATCATTTTGCTGTATTAGAGACGCCAACAACCTGGTCGGGGATGCCACTCCAGGGGCCTTGAAACGCCCGCAGTCCGCTCGGTGTTTTGCTAAGATAGGAGTGTGTCAGAAGAGCATTGGAGGACCCATGAGCGTAATTCGGGAGCAGAGGAATCAGGGCCTGCCTTCCTTTGACGATCTCCACCATCAGCACCAGGGGCACGAAAAGCGCCTCGAGGAGCTGAAGCAGAAACCCTGGCTCAGTCCCGAAGAAGAGTTGGAAGAAAAGACTCTCAAGAAGCTCAAACTGCACCTCAAGGACCAGATGGAAGAGTTCCGCCGTTCGGCGTCCTGACTCTCGTACGCAGTCGGCCATTATTTGACTTTTTAGGAGGAGCATGACTCGTCTCGCCTTGGTTGACCCAACAACCTTGCTCGGTAGGGAAATCGCCGTAGAAATCGAGCGCGCACAATTTCACTGGGAGGAGCCTCTGCTCTTCCATACCGATGACGACGATGAGCACCAGGTCGTGCAAGTTGAGGGCAGGGCCGCCCTGGTTCCACCGCTCAACGACATCGAGGATCTCGAGGATCGTGCAGTCATCATCCTCGCATCCGACAAGCAAACGGAGCGTCACGAGATCATCGACCGGGTTCTCGAGTCGAGGCCCGATGTTCTTTTTCTCGATGCGACTGGATGGGACCGATACCGCCACCTGACCGAACCCGCCATGGATGCCGACGGCTTGGCCAGTGGAAACCGTCTCCATCTGGCTCACCCCGCAACTGTGATGGCGGCCACGGTCCTCGAAGCGGTCCGAACGGCCGAACCCGAGTTCGTTTCCCTCTTCGCGATTGACCCGGTGTCGGTTTTTGGGAAGCGGGCTGTTGCAACTCTCGCCCGCCAAGCAGGCGCGCGCCTGCAGGGTGGGAAAGTGGAGGAATCCGTTGGTGGCGGCGTGCTGGCATTCAACATTGAGTCTTTGTCCGGGGAAAGATTGACCGAAGAGGCGAGCATCCTGCTCCCGGGCATCGGTGTAGCCGCAACCGAGGCCAAGGCCGGGATGTTCCACGGTCATCTTGCTCAGATCGGAATCGTCTTTAAGGAACCTGTTGAGTTCGACGACATCAACGACCGGCTGACCCAGGATCCCAGGATCACCGTCGTGCAGCCGCCACTGAACCTTGATGCCATCGCCGACCGGAATGATATTCTGATCACCGACCCGTCGATTTCACACGATCGCAGGAACCTGGCCCTCGCCGCGATAGCTGACGGGACGCGGGTCGGGGGGGCACTCACAGCAGCATCGATTCTCAGAGGATTGACCTGACTCGATCCGTCAGTAGTTTCATCATTCCGGGATACCATGGCGCCTGAGGGCCCTTCCCGGACATTCAGACAGGAGGTCTTTGATGACGACACCCGTGGATACTCTCGAACCAAAAGTTCTCTGGTCACACTTCGCAGCGATTAGCGCAATTCCACGTCCATCCAAGCACGAAGAAAAGGTGGCCGAGTACATCAAGTCGTGGGCCCGGGATCGGGGCCACGAGGTGAGGCAGGATGAGGCGGGAACCCTGTGCATCCACGTTGCTGCAACACCTGGGCACGAGGACGCGAAGCCTGTCATCCTCCAGGGACACATGGACATGGTGTGTGAAAAGAACTCGGATGTGGAGCACGACTTCATGACCCAGGGCATCCGCCTCACCGTCGAGGGGGACTGGGTGCAAGCGAAAGGCACAACTCTCGGCGCAGACAACGGTATCGGCGTTGCGGCAGGGCTCGCCGTGGCCGATGACCCGAACGCGGTCCATGGACCGCTCGAGATCCTGTGTACCGTCGATGAGGAGACCGGCTTGACCGGCGCAATGCAGCTCGATCCTTCGCTCGTCACCGGCAAGACCATGATCAACCTCGATACCGAGGAGGATGGCGCCGTATACATCGGTTGTGCCGGGGGCGCCGACAGTAACGCCGTAGTGCCTCTCGGTCGCCGACGGGGTCTTCTCGACTCAGTTCCCGTTCGTTTGGTCGTTCGTGGCCTGCGCGGAGGCCACTCGGGGCTCAATATCATCGAAAATCGGGGCAATGCGATCAAGATGGCAACTGGGGTTCTGCTCGCGGCTATCGACGAGGACCCGGAGCTCGACCTCGTCTCCATCGAAGGTGGATCCAAGCACAATGCGATTCCGCGCGAGGCGTTTGCCACCGTGCGCATGGCCAAGGCCAATGTCGCTGCATTTCAGGACATCGCTGCCCGATGTGCCCAGGGCTTTGCAGAAGAGTTTGCCGAGATCGAGCCGGGCCTGTCGATCGAGGTCGAAGAGTTGCACGACACGCCAGAGGCTCTCATGGTCCTCAAGGCGTGCGACCGAAACCGTCTGTTACGGCTGCTCGACGGCCTCCCCCACGGAGTCATCTCCATGTCCAGGGACGTCGCCGGATTGGTGGAAACATCTACCAATCTTGCAGTCGTCAAAACCGATGACGACTCCGCCCGGGTGACCGCCTCGCACCGCTCGTCCGTCATGCCGGCCCTTTTTGCATTGCGCCGTCAGGTAGGGTCGATCTTTCGCCAGGCAGGTGCCACGGTCGTCGTCAAAGACGCCTACCCCGGATGGAAACCCAACCCGAACTCACCGGTGGTCAAGACCGCGCTCGCGGCTTACGCCGACCTCTTCGGCTCAGAACCGGAGCTCAAGGCCATTCACGCTGGCCTCGAGTGTGGGCTCTTGATAGAGAAGGTGCCCGGGTTGGACTGTGTTTCGATAGGGCCACAAATTGAAAACGCCCACTCGCCGGAGGAACGGTTGCAGATTTCTTCGACCCAGCGTTTCTACGATCATCTGAAAGGTATGTTGGTCGCGTTGGCCTAGGAGTAGGAGGGTGTAGCGCATAGAATTGGCGGCGCCTTTCCATCCACCCTCTATGCACTACACCCTCCTAGGGCCCTCCTACTCCTCACCGAGTGCTCGGAGAAAGGGCTCTCCGAGAAGCGTTAGCCTCCAACCGGTGAGGCCGCGCTCGCCGAGGTCAAGCACGGACTCGACGGGCCGTTCACCATCGGACAGGGCGACGAGGGTTGCCTTCGGGCACAGCAGCCCAGGTTCGACACCGCATTCGGCGGCAACCGAATCACGTGCAGCCATGAGCTTCTTGATCCGTGACCGGGCTCCGGCATCCGGAGCAGCCCCTTGCCTGCGGGGACGCTTCGAAGGTGCATGCTCTGGTTTGTGCAAGAGGTTGATGACCTCTCGCCCATTTCGATGGGCGAAACGTGGTCCTATGCCTGTGATCCGGCCCAATTCTCCCGGGTCTTGCGGCACATCGACGGCCATCGCGACGAGTGGTTGATTGCCGAGAATCTTGAATGGGGGCAGATCGCGTCGTCGCGCTTCCGCCTCGCGCCACCGCCACAAGCTGAACGCTCTATCTCTGGCGGTTCCCCGGAGTGCAACGACTCCCTTGACCCTCTCGAAAGCTTGCGGGTCGTTGGCCGGCGGAGCATACCGCACCGTTTCGAGTCTGCGACAGTCCTCGGCCACCCAAAGCGATCGGTCGAGGGCGATGAGACGTTGCTGAAGCCGGTCGGCCAGATCGTTCAGATATGCGGTATCGGCTGCGGCGTACGCCAGCATCGCGGGCGACAACGGCCGACGCCCCCAGTTGGCGCGCTGGTGCTTCTTGTCGAGCCGGATTCCGAACTCGAGCTCGAGCAGGGCCGCAAGTCCGGTCTTGGGCTCACCGAGGGTCTGCGCCATGACCTGGGTATCCTGCAGCCCCCCAACCGTGGCCCCGTAATCCCGGTCAAGAACCCTGATGTCGTAGTCCGCTCCATGCATGAGCACCGAAACCTGTGGATCGGCAACCACCTCCAACAGAGAACGCAGGCCCTCTGCTTGCAGTGCAAGAGGGTCGATCACGGCGTTCTCCGAACCAACTGTGACCTGGATCAAACACACCTTGTGAAAATAGCAGTGAAGCGAATCAGCCTCGGTGTCGAGCGCGAAGGCGCTAGCGCGCGAACACGCCTCGGCGAGTTTTTCGACATCGCGGGTCGTATCGATCCAACGTGGGTTCAGCTCATTTACC
>CAZCEX010000226.1:0-1319 GCA_964497785.1 uncultured Thermoanaerobaculia bacterium
TTCCCTTGAACCATGTTTTCCTCCCCTTCGTCGGAACCTACCAACGATATCAGATTCCCGTTCCCGATGATGCGCGCAGCGCATCTCTCTCTGCGAATGCAGGTTCTTGATAGAATGGAACCATGCTGCCAAGGACATATCGTGGAGCGTGACCTGATTGTCGTCGGCCTCTGTCTTCTCGGATCCGGCTTTTTCGCAGCATCCGAGACCGCTCTGACTTCGCTGCCGCTCACCCGGCTCGAAGCACTTCGCACCACGGGCAGCCGGCTGGTTCGGGCTGGCCTGAACCGCTGGGCCAATGCGCCACAGGAGTTCCTGATCACGATCCTGGTCGGCAACAACCTCGTCAACGTCGTGGCTTCGGCGCTGGCATCGCGCATCGCTTACCGCGTCACCGGTGAGGGCGCTCTGGCGGTGGCAATCGGAATCATGACTCTGGCCATTCTCATCGTCGGCGAAATCACCCCCAAGAGCCTGGCTCAGCAGAATGCGGAGTGGGTCTCGGTTCGGGTGGCGCCGATCCTTTTCTGTTTCGACGTCGTACTGCGGCCCCTCAACCGGGTGCTTGGCCTCCTGACTCGTTTGCTCAGCCGACGGAGCGAGGCCCAAGCCCCCGTCACGGAGCAGGATCTGCTCTTCATGTTGCGGCTTGCTCACCGCCACGCGCAGCTGCCGCCGGAATCCCGGCTGATGATCGAGTCGGTGCTGCGGTTTCAGCAGGCTGTGGCCCGCGAAGTCATGGTTCCCCGGCCTCAGGTCGTTACCCTGGACCGGAATTGGAGCTACGATCGCGCCCTGGAAAGGGTGAAGACATCCGGGCATTCCCGGTTCCCCCTGGTCGACGGGTCTCCCGACGAGATCATCGGCGTGATCCACGCCAAAGAACTGCTTTCTTCGAATCTGTCGCAGCCTTGGACCGACCTCGCCGTTCCGGCACTCTTCATCCCGGAGAACAAACCCCTGCCGGGTCTCCTGAAGACACTGCGCACGACCGGCCATCACCTTGCCATCGTGCTCGACGAGTTCGGCGGCAACGCCGGAATCGTCACTCTCGAAGATGCGATCGAGATCGTGATCGGTGAAATTCGGGACGAGTTCGACCAGGAGCGCTTCCCCGACCTGCATGCGGTCGACGGGGGATACTCCATCGCCGGTCACGTGACCTTGCGACGCCTCGAACGAACCCTTCACCGTTCGCTCGAGTCAGTCGAGGGGGCCGACTCGGTTGGGGGGCTCGTCGCCTTGCTGCTGGGCGCCGACATCAGCGCCGGCGCCGAGGTGGTCTGGAATGGGCTTCGCATCACCGTCACTCAGGTCGG
>CAZCEX010000226.1:1419-7060 GCA_964497785.1 uncultured Thermoanaerobaculia bacterium
CTCCGCCTCAAGCCTTGGCGACAACAGGGTTCGGTGGCGCCACGCCGCCCAGAACCGCAGCGATATTCTCCGCTGCACGGACTGCCATCATGGTCCGCGTCTCGACGGTGGCCGACCCGATGTGCGGCAATAAAACGACGTCATCCCGGGCCATGAGCCCCGGGTTGACCAGGGGTTCTTCCTCGTAGACATCGAGGCCCACTCCGGCAAGCCGGCCATCTTCCAGGGCCCGAACCAACGCCTCCTCGTGAACCAGAGGACCACGGGCAGTATTGATCAGAAATGCCCCGCGGCGCATTTTGCTCAGTCGTTCGCCGTCGAACAGATACCTCGTATCGTCATTCAAAGGGCAGTGGATCGAGACGATGTCGGAACAGGCCACGAGGTCATCGAGGGGCATTTGCCGGAAGCCGAGATCAGCGCCCCCGATCTCGGTCCGATCGGCGAAAACGACGCCGACGCCGAATGCCAGAGCCCTGCGTGCGACTGCGCGTCCGATCCGCCCAAAACCGACGATGCCGAGCGTCTTGCCCTGCAGGCCAGACCCGAGCAGCAGATCCAGCGACCAACCTTTGAAGTGGCCGGCTCGGAGGAAGGCATCCGCAACCACGACCCTGCGCGTCACGGCCAAGACCAAAGCCCATGTCAAATCCGCCGTCGCTTCGGTGAGCACATCTGGAGTGTTCGTGACCCACAGGCCGCGGCGACGTGCCGCTTCGAGGTCGATGTTGTCGAAGCCTACCGCGCAGTTGGCGACGATCTGCAGCCGCGGACAGGCGGCGAGAACCTGATCGGTCACCGGGTTGGCGAGCAGCGTCAAGACCGCCTCGGCGTCAGCGATGAAGTCGGCGACTGCCTGCGGCCGGTCCAGAGGGGCGCCCCGGTGAATCCGCATCCGGCACAGCCCCGTGAGGACCTCGAGTGCACGATTCGGGGGTTCAAAGCTGGCAGCGACCTCCGGCAAGAGCACTTTCTCTGCCTTCGACCGCGACACACTCAGACTCCGTGCATCAGGCGGTCGCCCAGAACAGCCGGCAAACCCGCCTTCAGGATCCGACGCCGCGCGCGGGCGGTCGAGTAAGGTACGCGGTAGTGGTAGAGCCTCTTCGTTGCGCCGTCATAGATGGCACAGGCGGCCCGCGGGTCCCGGTCTCGGGGCTGGCCAACCGAGCCCGGGTTGATGAGATACCTCCAACCGGGCTCGATGACGATCGTCTGCCGGTCACCCGCCAAAAGCCTGATATCCATCGGCCGCGCCTCACCGCGGATATCGAGAGCAAACAGAGATGGAACGTGCGTGTGGCCGAAGAAAACTACCTGATGCGGCAAAGTCTCGAAGCCCGAATGAGCATCAAAACCCGAAAAAATGTAGACGTCCTCATCGACCGGTGAGCCGTGGCAGATGGCAACCTCGTCGTCCGCCGCGAGCGGGCCTTCGGGCAGGTCTCGCAGGTAGGAGGCGTTGCGTTCCTCGAGGTGTTCCGCAGTCCATATCGTGGCCTCGAGGGCGTGCCGATTGAAATACTCTCCGCCTTCCAGCCCGGCACAGACACGATCGTGATTGCCCCGCACGACCAGGGCCGGCGGGCTCAGGGTTCTCAACCATTGCAGAACCCGGTTGGGTGAAGCGCCGTAACCGACGGCGTCCCCGAGAAACAAGACCCGGTCATACCGCTTCCTGCGCACATAATGAAGAACGGCCGCCAGAGCCTCCCAGTTGCCGTGGATGTCTGACAGGATCAGGTAACGCACGAGGCCTCCGACAAGCCACACCAGGCAGCTTCGGCGACGTCGGCCGGCGACTCGTCGCCTCCTGGTGATACTACGACGTCTGCAAGCCGGTAGGTCGGCAACCGCGCCTCGTACAAGAGACGCGCTCTGGCCGGCTCACGCCACAAAGGCCTGTTTTCGACAGTGGCACTGATACGCCTCTCAATCACCTCCCACGGCACGTCGAGAAAGACCGTGCATCCCCCCGCTTGCTCGATGTGACGACGGTTGGCCTCAACGGTGAACAGGCCGCCGCCCGTTGCCACCACCGACGGGGGCTTAACGACCTGATCGGCAAGAGCCCGTGTTTCCGTAGCTCTGAAACCCACCTCGCCTCGGCGCTCGAATATCTCGGGAATGGTCGCACTTTCTGCCCGTTCGATCTCCTCGTCGAGATCGACGAACGGCACCTCAAGCCTTTCCGCCAGGAACCTCCCGACGGTCGTCTTTCCACAGCCCATGAAACCAACGAGGAACACAGAACGCATCCGCCGATTGTAACCGAGCCTGTCACCGAGACCGTCACGGTGACCGTGGCCGAGACCGTGACCGCGGGCGGGACGCCCGCGCTACAAACGAACGGCAAGGGCAACGGCAGGTTTTGCGGCAGCGACAACGATCAGGTTCAGGTTCAGCGACAGGCAACAGCGCCACGGTCAGGGAGGCGGTGACGGCCACCGTCACGGACTTAAAAAACGCTCCATGAAGTGGGTGTCAATTCGACCCGCCTGGAAATCGGGGTCCTCAAGGATGCGCAGGTGCATCGCGATGGAGGTCTTGATGCCGTCAACCCTCATCGACTGCAGGGCCCGGCGGCTGCGGATGAGACTTTCCTCGCGGTCACGGCCGGAGACCAGCAGCTTGGCGAGCAGGCTGTCGTAGTAAGGCGGGACGCGGTAGCCGGAGTAGATGTGGGTGTCGACGCGCACGCCGGGTCCGCCGGGGAGTATGAGCCCGGTAATGAGGCCAGGCGACGGGGCGAAGGTGTCGGGGTCCTCGGCGTTGATACGGAACTCGAAGACGTGGCCCCGCGGCTTCACCTGACGCCGGGGCGGGATCGACATCGGCTCACCGGCGGCGATTCGCAATTGCTCCTTCACCAGGTCAACCCCTGTCACGATCTCGGTGACCGGGTGCTCGACCTGGATGCGCGTATTCATCTCCATGAAGTAGAAGGTGCGATCGGGGCCGAGCAGAAACTCGACCGTTCCCGCATTGACGTATTTCGCAGCCCGCGTCGCGGCGACCGCCGCCCGCCCCATGGCGGAGCGCAGATCCTGGTCGAGGGCCGGCGACGGCGACTCTTCGATCAACTTCTGGTGGCGGCGCTGGATCGAACACTCCCGCTCCCCGAGGTGAATGACGCGGCCGGTTGTATCCGCCAGCACCTGAAGCTCGACGTGGCGCGGATTTTCGAGATACTTCTCGAGGTAGAGAGTTCCATCCCCGAATGCCCTCTCCGCCTCATTGCGGGCGGTGTCGTAGGCGGCGCCCAACTCGTCCGATGACCAGGCGAGCCGCATCCCGCGGCCGCCGCCGCCGAAGGAGGCTTTGAGGATGACCGGGTAGCCGATGTTATTGGCCAGCTCGAGCGCCTCGTCGCGGTCCTCGAGCTGTCCTTCTGAACCCGGAAGTACCGGAACTTCGGAAGCTGCCATCGTTCGGCGGGCCTCGGACTTGTTGCCCATCAGCCGCATCGACGCCGGCGACGGGCCGATGAAAACGAGCCCACAGTCGGCGACGATCTGGGCGAAATGGGCGTTTTCTGCCAGAAAACCGTAGCCCGGGTGGATCGCGTCGGCGCCGCTGATCTCGGCTGCTGCGATCACGGCCGAGTGGTTGAGGTAACTCTCGGCAGGGGTCGGCCCCCCGATGCACACCGCCTCATCGGCCTGGCGCACGTGCAGACTGTCACGGTCTGCGTCCGAGTGCACGGCCACGGTCGCGATACCGAGCTCTCTGCACGCCGCAATGATGCGCACGGCGATCTCGCCACGATTACCGATCAGGACTTTGGAAAACATCTCGCCTCGGTCGCCATCAGTCATCACCTCGAAATCTTGGTTGTGAGCGCGGGAGGTCCCATGCCTTCACGCCTGGTGGATGGCAAACAGGGCCTGGCCGTACTCCACCGCCTCGGCGTTGTCCGGAAAGATCTTGACGATCTTGCCGTCCATGTCGCTTGGGATCTCGTTCATGAGCTTCATCGCCTCGACGATGCACAGAATCTGACCCTCTGCGACGTCGTCGCCGACCTTGACGTAGGGCTCTGCATCGGGGTTCGGCGCCCGGTAAAAGGTCCCGACGATCGGTGACGTGATGACCGTGACGCCGTCCTGCAAAGCAATGTCCGGGGTCGCCAGGCCATCTGTTGCCTGTTCCACGGGTATCTCCGCAGGTTGGCTGACATAAGCCACCGAGCCTGTCTCGCCGCCGGTAATGACCTGAACCGGCGCCCGGCCGTCGACCGAAACGCGGCTGCCTGCGTTTTCAATTTCGACACGAGCCACGCCGGTCGTACCTACCAGTCGAACGAGTTCACAGATCTCTTCGAATTTCAGCATCTCAAGCCTCTTATCGTGGGTTTTTAAATGAACTCGGCGTGGAGACGCTCACCGGTGAGGCGGCTCAGAAACTTTGCCCGACCGATGACTCCGCCAGGTTCGAGTACGATCACCAGAAAGTACCCAGCCGCCATGGTCGTCAAAACGATCTTCGCATTCTGAGCCGTCACCGTGAACTGAAGCACCGAACCGTGCTCCAGCTCTCTGCCCGCCATGTCAATCTCTTTGATCAGCGACGCGAGCTCGGCGCCGAGGGTCTCGATCTCCATCGAGTCCGGCTCGACCACGACCGGAATGCCATCTGGATCGACGATCGCCGCCGCCCGACATCCGGGGCAGCGCTCAATCAAATCACGAATGGCCTGGTTGAAGTTCACGGCGATCTCCGCTCCGCAGCCAGTCTAATGGCATCCAGCCATCCCCGCAACGCCGTCGCCTTGGCCACGGGCAGGCTTTGTGCCATCACCAGTTGGTCCGCACCTTGCGCAGGGGATACCGCAGGCCTACCGTCGAGCTCCTCGAGCATCATCAACGCCTCGTCATCACCGGGATTGCGCGCTAAAAGAGAACGCAGAGTTCGCCTGGCGAGATCTACGTCGTCCTGATCCACCGCCAGGCGAGCCAGGGTCAAGGTCGGCAAAGGCACATCGGCCAAGCCACCCTGATCGTCTTCGGCGCCGGCTGGGTACGTTTCGGCCGCTTCGACCACATCTTCGACACCGGCCCACGTGTCCGGTTCGATGTCGGTCGCGGCCGCGAGCGGTTCGAAACCCTCCACGGCCGGCATGGCTTGCTCGATCTCTTCGGCCTCTTCGACTGCATCCTCACCACCGGCCCATGTCTCCGGTTCGATATCGGCCGCGGCGGCGAGGGGTTCAGAATCCTCCACGGCCGGCACGGCTTGCTCGATCTCTTCGGCCTCTTCGACTGCATCCTCACCACCGGCCCATGTCTCCGGTTCGATATCGGCCGCGGCGGCGAGGGGTTCAGAATCCTTTACGGCCAGCGCCGTTTCTTCGATCTCTTCGACGTCGAAGACCTCTTCGAAAACCTCGTCCGCCGCGGCCCGGGTCTCGGGCTCTACCTCCAGGACGACGTCTTCCTGTGCGACTGGGAGGTCTTCGGAGTAAAATATCGCATCGGGTGCCTCTGCAGGCTCCGGCTCGGGCTGCGGGGTCGCGAAAACATCATCGCCGAGTAAAAAAACGCCCGTATCGCCGGCCGCCCTCACGGCGAAAGGATCGTCGTCCGAAAACGTCACGACCTCTCGGCTCCGTCGTGGCTGGACAGAAGCCGGAGAGAACTCA
>CAZCEX010000227.1:0-7046 GCA_964497785.1 uncultured Thermoanaerobaculia bacterium
AGGGGCGCTGGTTCTGCTGCCGGCCCTGGCATCTTGGCTGCGGCCGAAGGCTTGATATAGAGAGAATCCTCAACCAGTCCACACCAAACTCATTCATTTCACGATAGGAGGTGACCGAAGTGGTCACCTCCTATCGTGAAATGAATGAGAAAGTAGAGCTTATTGGGCCGAGCCCCAAGATCGATATAGAATCTGTTCTGGGAGACCTGTATGCGTTTGAGTCGCAAGATTCTGATGTCGGCGATCGCCACGCTGTTGTTTTTTATTGTGCTCGAAGGGGCTTTGGCGCTTTTCGGAGTCGAGCCGCGTCTGTATCACGAAGACCCGTACGTCGGCTTTTCTTCCCACTCGCCGCTTTTTGTCAAACAGCGGAGCGATGGTGGCGAGGCGGCGTATGGCACGGCGAACAACAAGCTCTCGCTCTTCAATGCCCAGACCTTTCCGGCTCGCAAGCCACGTGGCGCTCGGCGTGTCTTCTGCATGGGTGGCTCCACAACCTTCGGCCGTCCCTATGACGATGCGACTTCCTTTTGTGGGTGGTTGCGAGAGCTTCTGCCCGACGTCGACCCCACAGTCGAGTGGGAGGTCATCAACGCGGGAGGGGTGAGTTATGCCTCATACCGGGTGGCCCTCCTGATGGAGGAGTTGGTCGACTACGACCCCGATCTCTTCGTGATCTACTCCGGGCAAAACGAGTTCCTCGAAGAGCGGACCTATCGCGACATCATAACGATGACGAGCGCCGTGAGGGGTCTCGGCGCCCTTGCGGCACGGACGCGGACTCACGCGGTCATCACCGGCGCCATCCGCGGCGCCGAGGCAAAGGAGGGCGACCAGCCGGTACAGTCTGTGATGGGCGAGGAAGTCGATACCCTGCTCGACTCGGCTGTGGGCCCATCGGCTTTTAGCCGAGATGACGAGCACCAGCAACGTGTCGTCGAGCATTTCGCTTTCAACTTGGCCCGGATGGTGGATATCGCACACTCGGCGAGGGCGGCCGTCATCCTTGCCGTGCCCGCATCGAATCTCAGAAGTTGCACGCCATTCAAAGCCGAACACAGAAAGGGGGTCGAGGCGGCCGAGGTCGTTCGATGGCAGAACGAAATCAGGGTAGCCAAGGTCGCCCTTCAGGTGGGGGGCACCGCCGCCGGTCTGAAAAACCTCGAGGCTGCAGAGCAGATCGATGGACGGCACGCCGAGCTGCTCTACCTGAAAGGCCAAGTCCTGGAACGCCTGGGCCGTGTCCGTGAGGCACGGGTTGCTTACGAGAGGGCGCGTGACGAGGATATTTGCCCCCTGCGCATGCTGGGTCGAATGGGAGACGTCATTCGTGAGGTGGCAGATGACCGCGGTGTGCCGCTGGTCGATTTCGAAGCAGCGGTTGTTCGCGAATCAGACGCCGGGATCCCCGGTCAGGACCTGTTCCTCGACCACGTGCACCCGACGATCGAAGGCAATCTGCTGCTCGCTCGGGAGTTTCTCGAGGCGATGATCGAGAGCGACATGGTCGAGCCGGTGGCGGGTTGGGGAGAGGGGGCCGTTGACGAGGTCCGCGAAAGTGTGCTCGCGAGCGTTGACGAAGAGGCGCATGCCCTCGCCCTCATGAAGTTGTCGAAGGTTCTCGGCTGGGCCGGCAAGCTCGAGGAGTCGGACAGGCTCTCGCAGCAAGCGGCCGAGAAGCTACCGGGGGACTCCCGGGTCCAGTACCAGGCCGGATTGAGCGCGCAATTGCAGGGGCGAAACGCCGATGCCGAGAGGCATTATCGATTGGCCGTCGAGGCGCAGCCCGACGCCGACCTCCCGCATCAAAACCTCGGTGTTCTGCTGGAAGAAAAGGGCGATCTTGTCGGAAGTGTCGAGCACTATCGGTTGGCCCTTCGCCATGCCCGTACTCGGGAGACCCAGATCGTGAATACCGTCAATCTCGCACAGGCACTGCTGGGATTGGGTTATGAGCACTATCAGGGCCGGCGGTTTGCGGAGGCGGAAAGCTGCTTTGCCGAAGCTGATCAACTCAGCCCGGGAGACGCCGGCACGCTGGCGCGTCTCGGACTGGCACAGATGGCCCTTGGCAAAGGGTCAGAGGCAGCCGCAAGTCTCGAGCGGGCGGTCAGTGTCGAACCATTGAACCCTCGCCTCCGAAATCAGCTCTCAGCTGCGTATGCAGCCGCGGGACGTGATCGTGAAGCGGTGGTCGAGTGGGTGGAAGCGGTACACCTGCAGCCGGATCTTCGCGGCGCCCCGGATGCTACCCCGCGTATCTTGCGACAGGCCGGCAAGAGCGATCTCGCGGCCCTTATGGAAAAGGCTGTCGGTGGTGGGTGAGCGATCGCAGCCTCTGCCGTCGGTTCTTTGTGTTCGCCGAGCGCGAACAAGTTGCCCGGCGTTTGCGTATAGCTTGGCGAAGGAGGCCGCTATGCGATTAACCCGCCTGACTCACCGTTCCCATTCTGCTCTCGGTCTGCAGACTCTGGTTGTATTGCTCCTGCTCACCGGCTGTGGAGTCGGGGTCAACCGGTCCTTCCACATTCCCGACGGAACCAAACGCGAGACCGGCGTGATGACAGTGAACGGTCGAATCGAAATCGGGTCCGACTGCTCCATCCAAGGTAACTGCCACACGGTGAACGGACGCATAGAGCTCGGTGACAACTCGGAGGCCGGCGACATGCAAACGGTCAACGGGCGGGTTACCGTAGGCAGTGGATGCACCGTCAACGGCGACGTCGGCACCGTCAACGGGAAAGCAACAGTCGGTCAAGGAACGGTTGTCCATGGTGAGGTGAACACGGTCAACGGATCTATCAAGCTCAAGGGTGCATCTGTTGATGGTGACGTCGGAACTGTCAACGGCGACGTTGAGCTGACCTCAGGGGCGATTGTGGCAGGGGACGTCATCGTATCCGGCGGCAAGAGCTCATCGGCGATCGAGGTCCGTGTGGTCGAAGGGTCGGTGATCCATGGTGACGTGCGAGTCGAGGGGCGTCGTGAGGTCCGCGTGATTCTGGCCGGAGGGGGCGAGGTTCGCGGTCAAATTCGGGGGGCCGAGGTCGTCAACGAAGACACCGTGACCGAGCTGGAGGCCAAGGAGCAGTAGGAAGAACAAGAACACATATTCAACGCAAATGCTGCAGAGGTTTGCTGGGACCTACTGCAACAGGGAGCTGAAAATGGCGCCCTCTACGGCGCAGGCTCGACCCGGTTGCGGCCCTGCCTTTTTGCCAGGTAGAGCTGTTCGTCTGCAGCCTTGATGAGCGCCTGGATGTCTGCGCCGTCCTCCAGGCCTGCGACCCCGATGCTTACGGTCACCTGTAGCTCCTGACCGTCGAAGCTGAAGGAGTGATTGCCGACTCCCCTCCGAAGGCGCTCGCAGAAGACGGTGGCGCCGTCGATAGTGGTCTCTGGAAGGACGAGCGCGAATTCTTCACCGCCATATCGGGCGAACAACTCCTCACGCCGGACCTCAGCTTCCATGAGCCGTGCGACACCTTTGAGTACGGAGTCACCAGCCAGGTGACCGAAGGTATCGTTGAGTACCTTAAAATGATCGAGGTCAACCATCGCGAGAGCGAGAGGACGGCCGTGGCGGGCTGCACGGGCGACCTCCCGCTCGAGAAACTCGAGCAGAAACCGCCGGTTGTGCACGCCGGTCAGGCCGTCGAGGATTGTCAGCCTGTAGATCTCCTCGTGGTAGAGGGCCTCGACGTTGTCGCCGTAGAAGAACTTGAATACGGTGCCGCCCGTAGTGATCAGGTCGCCACTGGAGAGCAGTGTTTCGTGCACGATTTCGGCGTCGTTGACGAACGTACCGTTGGTACTTCCGAGGTCTTCGACGTAGAAGGACCCATCGTGGGAAAAGAACCGGGCGTGCGTTCGTGAAACATTGGCCATGTCCAGACTGATCGAGTTCGACTCCGCGCGGCCCACGGTGGCCTGCTCCTTGATGGGAAATCTTTTGCCGAGTTCACCGCCATAGATGACGACGATCGAGGCCACATTCGAACCGGTGCCGAAGGCCTCTCGCTCCGGCAGCATCACGATGGTCTTCTCGGTGGTCATCTCTACTTCGTCCCCCCGACCTATTGGATTTCCTGCGTCGCGCCACCCCATGTGCCGCTCTCGAGGTCCTCCGCAATGACTGCCAGTTGGGCCGAGCCGGACGGCCACTGGAGTGGAAACTGGTACCGCCATCCTCCGACGGGACCGGTCACGCTCTCGTTCCTGTGGTGAATGAACTGAATCTCCTTGCCCATTCGAACCCCAACCGAGATACGCACGGTACGCGCTTCTCCGTCGTCGAACAAGGGCGCGATCGGTCCGAGGTCGATCTCGGCGGACACAGCGGCGACACTCAGCCCTTTTTCTGCAGATTCGCCGGGTGCGACGACCAGGGTGAAGTTCAGACTTCCGGAGTCCGTCGAACCACGGAGGAGTCGTCGAATACGAACGGCTGCCTGGCCCTCCGATGTCTCAGACGCAACGACCTCGGATGTCTTCAGCTCGACATCTGGCCTGGCAGTTTCTACCGAGAGCTGGTGCAGTGCTCCGTCTGGTGCGCGTTCGATCTGGTAGCTCAAGCGATACCAGCCGGCGGTCTGCTCGATCAACGGGGCGAGCCCTTCGGAAGCCATGATCACCTTGCCGCCACTTGGCGCTGCAAGGTGTCGCTGGGCGCCGATCGGGTCGAGCAGGAGCCACTCGGCCTGGGGTCCGAGGGATGCATCCGAGGCGGCACTCAGGAACGCCTGGAAACGGTCGCCGCCGCCGGTGTCTGCCGCACCTGCCTGCTTGCCGGTCGTGCGACCGGCGACAGGTATGACCAGCCAGCCTGCCGCAGCAAGATCTCTCCCGACAGCGCCGATCCTCTCGGCCTGGCGGAAACGCTTAAAATCCTCGCGTGCCGTACCGACGTGTTGGGTTTCGGCACGTTCGACGAAAGGGAGGTAGAAGTCGACCGGATCCTCGTCGAATCCCGCCCCGATCACCAGCAGGAGTCTTGGCCGGGCCGTCGGCGAAGCGAGGGCCCAGTCGCTCACCATTTCGGCGGAGAGACGGAGGTTGCCGTCCTCCTCGAAGATCGAACTGCGGGCCGCGTTGAGCACCTTGGACCGTTCCAGTTCCTGAGGTTCTTCACCGGCGCTGATGCGGTCCATGACGCTCGGAGCGCCATCCTCCGACCGTGTCAGGCCCTCGGTGCGGTCGGGATAGATCCTTATGTCACGCAGGAAACGGGTGCGAATGCGTTCAATGACGTGCTGGCCCGCCCCCGCATCCGCAAGTTGAGAAAGCGTGTTCTGAAGCTCTCCGGCATCGGTTGATCCTTCGAGGATCGTCGACAGCGACCCATCGGCCACGACGACGTCAACCGGCCCGAACGAACTGAGCCAACCTGCGCTCTCCGACAGAGCGTTCAGAGCGGGTTTGATCTCGGCGGTCCCCGACAACCTGCGGTCGATGTAGATCGCTATCGGCATTCCGTCCCGCTCGGACTCTTTGGCCGTCTGGGCTGAATCCTCCGCGCGATGGGTGGGGGAAGGCGCTTGGGGGTCTGAGACGGCCGCTACGGGTTCGAGACCGAGAACCGTGACCGCGGCTCCGTCCTCGGTCACCGTGAGGGTCGAGGCATCGAGGTCGGCCACCGGCTGCCCTGCGGGGTTGGTAGCGGCGACGAGCACGGTCATCGCGGTGATCTCCAACTCGCCGCGGCCAGCTGCCTCGGCTGTTGCTGCAACCATTTCGGTATCGTCAGCGTCTGTGGGGGTTGTCTCTGCACGTCTCCACACGTCCAACGAATCCCCTTGTTGCTTTCCTTTCCGGCCGGCAATGCGCAATCCGTCTGGAAGAGAAGCGGCGATCTCATGGCTGTGCATGTGCCCGGGGAACCAGGCCACGCACTGCGATCTGAGGTCAGCCTGGAGGGACATGAGCGCGTTCGCCATGCCCTCCATGCTCTTGACGGGCACGCCGGCGGGCCAGCCGTCGTCGCGGAGCTTGCCGTTGCGCATGACCACGAGTGGTACACCGGCCTCTGCCAGGTAGCGCTGAGCCTGCTGGGCAGAGAAGGTGCTCTCGTCGCGGTTGCTCTTGTTGCCAAGGAAAAGAACGACGGCCCGCTGTTGAGGACCGGAGGCAGCGATCAGTCCAGAAGCGGCGACGGCATCGGCCAGACGCGGCGCTCCGTCGAGCTTCGTGGGCCCGAATTGAAAGAGCAAACGCAGCCAGTTCATCTTCCCCTGTCCGAAGCCGTTCACACGATGCAGCTCGGAGTTCGGCGCGACAAACCAGAGTTTCTCAGCGTCCATCAGGCTCGATTCGGACTTGATCCATGAAACCTTGGGTTTCGGCTCCGCCCCCTTCGATCCGTGCTGCACCATCTGGTCGAACTGCTTGGTGGAACTCGATGTCTGCGGCAGGGCGTTGGCCGACCATCCGGTGCGCATCAATGTCTGATAGCCGGCGCTGGGATCGAGCACGAATACGACCTCGAATCGTTGGTGCTCGGCGAGTGTGGCCGTATCCGCCAGGCCTGCCACAGCCGCTTTACACCCGATTGACGCATCGCTGGCCGGACTGAGCGCTACGGCGGTCAATTCCGTCTGTGCATGGCCCGCAAACCCTCCTGAATGAGATACCGCCTCGGCGCGTCTACCATCCGGAAAGATCGCGGATGCAGCCAGAATATGCGGAACTCGGACATCGGGGCAGGGAAAGCGAAAGGAACGGCCGTCATTCTGAATGAGGAGATTGCGGCCGTTCTCGGTGACCTCCAGAAGAACAGGGTCCTGCTTGAGGGGGTGAGCCCACCAGGCCCGGCCGCTGCAGATACCCTGGGGACTGCGGTCGCCGAACTGGAGCGTCAGCTCCGCCTCCTGGCCGGGGCGATTGATCCAGCGTGTCACCCTGGCGGTCGCGTGACCGGCGGCGTCGAGGCGCAGGAGTTCGAGGAGATGGAGACGAGGATCCGGACCGAGATCCAGGGTGCACCGTGGCGCGGCTGCTGTCATGGTGCAGACCTGTCGGCCGTCCAGATAGAGCCCTGCCGTTTC
>CAZCEX010000228.1:0-6982 GCA_964497785.1 uncultured Thermoanaerobaculia bacterium
CGGGTCCGGCATTCGTCGAGCAGGGGTTTGTGATAGAGGAAAATAGCGTCAGGCAGTACGTTGCCGTACCAGCCGCCGCGCTGGTCGAGCGGCACGCCGGTGTAGAGCCCGAACAGAGTGTCCTCGTCCGGGTCGAGTTCGAGGTCGGCCATCGTCTCGGCGTCCGGTTCTTCTTCGACCTGGATGACGACGTTTTCCATCAGCCCCGCAAGCTCCGACGGCATGCCGTCCAGCGCCTCCGCTGCCGTCGCCTCAAACTCAGAAAGTGCCATCTTCATCGGTGGAGTTCAACCTTCCCTGCTCAAGTGAGCCGTCTTCAATACATTTTATTGGCTATTCGGCTCAAAGCTATGGACCCGCGAAACCGCACGGCCGAATAGCCAAGAAAATGTCCAGAGGCGCGTTCGAATTACTCGCTCGCCTTCGGTGGCTGCCATAACTCAACCTTGTTGCCCTCGGGGTCGATGAACCATCCGAAGCGCCCGAACTCGTTCTCCTCGATCTCGCCGGCGATCACGGCGCCCCCCTCCACAGCGCGGGCGAGCACACCGTCGACGTCATCGACCACCAGGTTGAACATGAAGTCCTTGCCGGAGGGTTGGAAATAGGAGGTTTCGGCGTCGAAAGGGGTCCAGACGTTGTAGGCGCCGGGAGGCAAATCGGCGAGCTGCAGAGTCGCACCGTAGGGGTGATCGACCGGAATACCGAGCCACTGGGTGTACCAGGCGCCGAGGGTCTTCGCATCCTTTGCTTTGAAGAACACTCCACCGAGCCCAAGAACTCTTGCCATGTCTCGCTCCTTTCGGTCTCGACCAGTGATTTTACCGATTCACGGCCATCCAACAGGTTTCAACGAAAGGCAGTGGGCGTATCTTCCCAGGGCGGCGCGGGCGGCCTCCTGGTCTTCAACAGCGCAGGGTGTGCCCACATCGTTTTCAGCCCGATAGCTGAGCACTTGGAGGGTGCCGGTTTTGGTTATGGCCTTGAGGTCGAAGCGGCCGATGAGGCGGTCGCCGGCGAGAACCGGGAGACAGTAGTAGCCATACACCCGTTGCGCGGCGGGTTTGAAGATCTCGAGCACCTGGTGAAAGCCGAATAACTTTTGCACCCTGTCGCGATCCCACAGGATGGGGTCGAATGGGGAGAGTAAAACGCCGCGATCCCGGCGTGGCCGCGTGCGATCGAGGCGATCGGCGAGCTCCAGATCCTCGGGCCTGATCCAGCCCTTTTGCTCTGACCCGGAGGATTCCCGCAGAGTGCACGAGACGATGGCGCATTTCTCCTGGAGCACGGTCAGGGCGTTGCCGACGCGGTGTTGTTTCGAGCTGAGCCGCCAGGTCCGGGCCAGGGTTGCGGCTGAGGCCCATCCATGGCCCTCGAGCGCGTGCAGAAGGAGTCGCTGAATCGCCTCCGCCTCGGGGATCTTCTCGTGTCGCCAGCGCTCGGGGATGACACGTTCCGGGAGGTCGTACACCCGTTGGAAACGGCGGCGTTCACGAATTGCAAGGTCCCCGCTCGACCAGAGGGCGGTAGCGACTCGCTTCGTCAGCTTGAGATCCCACCATCCCCGGCTGCCGCGGCCCTCCATGTCCATCGATCGCAGTGGACCCTCGTCGCGAATCCGCCGCAGCAGGGCATCCGCGACATCGGGTTGCTCGCCGATGAGATCGCCCCACCAGGGGTGATGGCGAAAGGCCCTTCGCCGGAAGTCAAAAAGACCGTAGAGCTCGATCGGCATCCAGCTCGCTTCGTGCCCCCAGTACTCGAACAGCGGCTCGCCGGGCTGGAGCAGCTCTTCGGCCAGCTCGGGCTGGAAATTTTCGAGGCGGGACATGAGCACGATGGCGTGGCTCCTGGCGCCGGCGATCGAAACCGTGTCGAGCTGGAGGTAACCGAAACGCCGGATTGTTCGTAGGGCGGCGCTCCTGGCTCTACCAGTCGTGCCTCGGGCGCGAACCGGAAGGCCGGTCCAGGTCGGTTTGAGCAGCCCGGCGCGGGCCAGGGCGAGCCGCCGAGCCCTTCTGACGTCGATCAGATCCATGGCTCATGATCGCACGAAAACGGCCCTTGATTTCAGACTTGCTCACATGTGCGTGACGGGGTAGGGTTGTCGTCTTGGGTTTTCGAGGACCGTTGCATGAGGTCCCGAAACAGGAGGTTGGAGATGGCACGATCGACGTTTTTGAGGTGTGCAGTCCTTTTTCTTTTGTGTGTGGTGATAGCTGGCGTTGAGCCTGCCGAGGCTCAGGGCCGTACCGGGTCACAACCACTGGAAAAGGTCGAGTTGATCACGATGCCGGCGGTCGACGTCGACGCGGCGCAGGCCAGGGATGCGTTGCGAGACGGCCCGGGAGTGCCATTCCGGTTCGCGATCCCGATCGAAACATCGATCACCCCGGCGGTGCAGGGAAGTCGCGAGATGCTCACTAGCGGCGACGAGCTGTGGCGTCTGCGTATCAAGTCTCCCGGCGCGCTGTCGATCAACCTCGGCTTCACGCGCTTTCACATGCCGAAGGGCGGCCAGCTCAATCTCTACACGCCGGATGGCGCGCACCGGATTCGCCCCTTTACCGAGGCCGACAACGACGAGCACGGCCAGCTGTGGACGCCGATGCTCCCCGGCGACGAGGTGGTCGTCGAGGCCCGCATGCCGCGCAATACCCTCGCCAAGCTCGTACTCGAGCTCGGCCAGGTCAACCACGGCTACCGCGAGTTTGGACCGCGGGCGGCTGGCAAGTCAGGATCCTGCAACGTCGACGTGGTCTGCGGTTCGCCCGATTGGCCCCAGGTCGATCCCTGGCGGGATCAGATCCGCTCCTCCGGCGCCTACTCCATTGGAGGCGTCGACTATTGCAGCGGCGCTTTGATCAACAATACGGCCGAGAACTTCACCCCCTACTTCCTCACCGCGAACCACTGCGACATCAGCACCGGAAACCAGGCTACGGTCGTCATCTACTGGAATTATGAGAACTCGACCTGCCGCACGCCGGGAAGTGCGGCGAGCGGTGGGCCAGGTGACGGCTCCCGCGATCTGTTCAGTAGCGGTGTCATTTGGATCTCGGCGTCTGCGGCGTCGGACTTCAACTTGGTCGAGGTCGAAGACGCCCTCCCCGAGGCGGTGGAGCCTTACTTCTCCGGGTGGAACCGTGGCACCGGCGACAACGCCTCTGCGGTTGCGATCCACCATCCAGGCGTCGAAGAGAAAAGGATCAGCTTCGAGGATGCGCCGACGACCACCACCGACTACCTGGGCACGAGTTCGCCCGGTGACGGCACCCACATCAGGGTCTTCGACTGGGATCTCGGGACCACAGAGGGCGGTTCGTCCGGATCACCTCTTTATGACGAAAACCAACACATCGTCGGCCAGCTGCACGGTGGCTATGCCGCGTGCGGCAACGATGACCCCGACTGGTACGGCCGGCTGTCGGTCTCGTGGACGGGCGGCAACACGCCTACGAGCCGCCTCAGCGACTGGCTCGACCCGCTCGGCACCGCACCCGTAACACTGAATGGTCGCGACACGGCCGGCGTCAGTGTCACGCCGGCGAGCCAGATCGTTTGCACCGGTACGGACGCCATCTACCAGGTGGACGTGGGTACGACCTTCAGCAGTGACGTGACGCTGTCGACGGTGGGCAACCCGGGCTCGGCGAGCTTCGTCCCCAACCCGGTCACCCCGCCCGGCACGAGCACGCTGACGATCAGTGGCGCCGCTGTGGGAACCTATACATTCGACGTCGTTGGCAACGACGGCGCCACCTCAGAGAGTGCATCGGTTGATCTCGGCATCGCCGGGGGCGCGCCGGCCGCACCGACCCAACTGACACCTGCCAACGGCGCGTCCGGCGTCACTCTTCCCGTGACCTTCACCTGGACGGCGGTGGCGGATGCCGAGAGCTACGCCATCGAGATCGCGAGCGATCCTGGCTTTTCCGCGATCGTCGACTCCGACTCGGGGCTCAGCGACCCGACCTACACTTCGGGCCTGCTCAACGGCAGCTCGATGTACTGGTGGCGGGTGCAGGGCAGCAACGGCTGTGGTGACGGCGCGTTCAGCGGTGGTTGGGAACTCATCACCGAAACCCTGCCGGGTGACTGCCCAATCGGTGTGCCGGCCTACACCCTTGTCTTCGAAGACTTCGAGATCGATCCAGGTTGGACGAGCGGAGGCATCGCAAACTCCTGGGCCCAGTCCAGCGCCCGCGCCCACATTGGAACCTACTCCTATCACGCGGACGATCCAGCTCTGATTTCAGACCAGCAACTCGAAACTCCGGACGTCGCTTTGCCGGTCGCTGGTACCCCGTTGACCATGAAGTACTGGAATTGGCAGGAGATCGAGGCGGGTTTCAGCGGCGGTTGCTTCGACGGTGGTGTGCTCGAGATCTCGGCCAACGGTGGTGGCAGCTGGCAGCGGCTCGAGCCAGAGCTCCTGACCGATCCCTACGATGACGCCATCAGTGATTGTTGTGAGAACCCTCTAGCGACCGAGAATGCCTGGTGCGATGAGTCGGCGACCTGGGTGCTGAGCATCGTCGATCTCGATGCCTGGGCCGGGCAGGTGGTTCGTTTCCGCTTCCGGCTCGCCAGCGACACTTCCGTATCTCAGGAAGGTTGGTACATCGATGATTACCAGGTGCAGTCGTGTGGCCAGGTGCCGGTGGAGCTGCAGGGGATGGTTATCGAGTAGGGCGAGAGGAATGCCGGAGCGCGAGAGGTAGAACCTTAACGCAAAGGCGCAGAGAAAAAACAAACGGCCGCCCGGAGGGGCGGTCGTTTTGTCATTCGTTTCTGTCAACGTTGGAGTCGCAGCAGAAGAGGGTTTTAGATGCAGGGGTGCCGATTTGAAAAGAAATTACAAGCTGCATCCTGGTCTTGGTGGGCTACGATCTCTTGCGTCACGATAACCGTAGGGGCCTCGGCCCACCATCTCTGGCTTTGGGGTGACGTATGTTGTTGGAAGAGCTCAGCGGGCGGTCAAGTCCTGGCGAAAAGTTGTCAGTCTGAGTTGGTGCTGGTGGTGGGCTGGAGCGGCGATCGGCGGCAGATACGGCGACAGGCACCAGGGGCAGTTGGCAGCGACAGTCGACGGCAGTAGCGACAGTGATCGGCTGACCGGTGCGCTCCAAGTTGATCGTTGGGCTTTGCCCCGGGACCGCCGAGCTCCAGCTCGGCCATACGGGCGTCGGGAAGGGTCATTCGCTGGCACAGGCAGATCGCCCTCGTCCGGTTACCGCATCCGGCATCTGGCACCCGGCATCCGGGTGGAAGGGCGGGGGTGCATCTCGCATCCGGGTGGGAGGCCGCCGCTACCCGTCGAGGTCCCTATCGACAATCTCGAACGTGAGCGGGCAGTGGTCGGAGATATCCCAGAAAGTGGCGTCTTCGGCCCCGGCGCGTGACTCGAGGTCTTCGCAGGCCATGCGCCGACAGTGGAGCCATGCCTCCAGAGGAACGGAGGCGTCGAGCTCTTCGAGCGATCGAATGTAGACATGATCGAGTGAGGAAGCGATCTGGATTCCGTCCGATTTTCTGTCCCGTCCCTCCCAGTACTGCGTGCACCCGGTGGTATTTGGTAGCCTTGTGAGTCCCGCCCGGCCGAGGATTCGGTCAGCTACTACCAGCTCGTCCGCAGACGTTCCGCCCGGTTTGCCTGCCGTATTGAAGTCGCCGGCGACTATGACGTCTTCGTCGCCGACCGTTGTCACCCACTCGTTGACCCAGCGGGCGAGGGCGCGGTACTGGCGAAGGCGGCTCTCATAACCCTTTGGTGCTGCCGCCAGGTGAACCGATACCAGGGTGAAGTCGACACCGCCTTCGTTGGAACTTCTGAGGTAGGTCGCCAGGGCGGAGCGCAAGGCGGGGTCGAAAGCAACCTCGTCGATTTCGACGAAGGCGCCGACCGGTTCGACCCGATGCTCGTCCCACGCGACGCCGGCATGCTGACCGAAACGACCGGCTCCCCCTGCAAACATGAGCTGGTAGGCACGGTGTGCTCCGGCGCGTTGCAGGATTGGTGGAAACCGACGGGTGTCGCAGATTTCGTTGAGCGCAAATACATCGGCATCGAGTCCGCGGAGCGCATCCTCGAGGTCACAGATGTTGGTGAGGCGCGAGTAACCGAGATCCGGGTTTTGAGGGCGTTCATCGATGGGGAAATTGCGGATGTTCCAGACGGCGATGCGGATGTTGCCGGGCTGGGGCTCGCTGGATGGAAGGTCGGCGGCACTGATACCACCGCCTGGGAAGCCGGCGCAGCGCATCGTGTTGCGGAGAAGGACGGCGGCAACGGCGACGATGGCGATGACAAGGACCGATGTTATGACGACAACGCGTGATTTCTGTTCCATGGATCCGAGTCTCGCGCAGCGCGGCAGTGATGGCAAGAGGGGTTCGGTTATGGTTGAGGTTGGCGGCGCGCCCCGGTGTCTCAAAACGAGCGGAGGAAATGCCGCGGAGGTAGAAGTTGAAGAAGCGTCGGATTCCGAAATGGGTCGTGATCGCCGTGGCCGTCGTGGGCGGAGGGCTCGTGCTCGTTCTCGCAGGGCTGCTGGCTCTGGGTTGGTATGTGAAACACCAGATGCTGGATTCGGGCGGGGTCTTGTCGGGCGCCCAGGCTGCGTACGATGTGAGTCACTACCGCATCGGGGTCGGGGTGGATCCGGCCTCGCGAAGCATCGAGGGCGTTACGACCGTAACAGTTGTATCCATCGCACCCTTGTCTGTATTCGAACTCGATCTCGATTCGCGACTGACGGTTCATTCGGTCCGCTGTGATGGCGCGGCGGTGTATTTTACTCACGAGGGCGGCGTCATCGTGGTCGATCTATCGGCTCCCTGGGGTGTTGGAGATCGGCACAAGATCGAGGTCTCCTACGGGGGGGTGCCCAAAGTCGCCTTGCGGGCGCCGTGGATCGATGGCTTCGTCTGGGCCGAGACCCCCTCGGGCGCGCCCTGGATTGGAGTGACGGGGCAG
>CAZCEX010000229.1:0-6959 GCA_964497785.1 uncultured Thermoanaerobaculia bacterium
AGGACCGGATCAAGTACATGCTCGTCAACAACAAGCCGCTCAGAAACTAGGAAGGAGAAAACACGATGCGAGAAGCCGTCATCGTCTCCGCAGCTCGTACCCCGATCGGACGAGCCAAAAAAGGAAGCCTCAAGGATACGCGGCCCGAGTTCTTCGCCGCCAAGATGCTCGAGGCCCTCATCGACCGAACTCCTGGCCTGGACAAGGCCGAGGTAGACGACATCCTCTTCGGATGTGCCATGCCCGAGGGCGAGCAGGGCATGAACATTGCCCGTGTGATCGCCTTCACCGCCGGATTCCCTGTCGAGGTCCCCGCGATGACCGTCAACAGGTTCTGTTGCTCTGGTTCGCAAACCATCGCTCTGGCCGCCGACAGCATCCGTGCCGGCAGCGCCGACATCGTGATTGCAGGCGGCGTCGAGTCGATGTCGTATGTCCCCATGGGTGGCAACAAGCTCGTCGCCTACCCCGGGCTCATGGATGCGATGCCCAACGCCTACGCTGGCATGGGCACCACCGCCGAGCAGGTCGCGAACCGTTTCAAAATTTCCCGCGAGGCGCAGGACGAGTTCGCCGCCAACTCCCACAAGAAAGCTGTCGCGGCGGTCGAATCGGGCAAGTTCAAGGACGAGATCGTCCCCCTGAACGTCAGGACCCGGCAGTCCGGCAAATGGCATGAGTTCGTCTTCGACACCGACGAGGGGCCGCGCGCCGATACGACCGTTGAGGGCCTCAGCAAGCTGCGCCCCGTATTCGACCCCAAAGGAACGGTCACGGCCGGGAACGCCTCTCAGATCAACGACGGCGCCGCTGCGGTCGTCGTCATGGCCGCAGACGTCGCCAAAGAACGCGGCCTCGAGCCTATCGCCTATGTCCGGGAATGGGTCGTCGCCGGGGTTGATCCCGATATCATGGGGATCGGACCTGTCAAGGCTGTTCCCAAACTGTTGGCCAAGGCGAAAATGACCCTCGACGACATCGACCTGATCGAGATCAACGAGGCCTTCGCCAGTCAGTCGGTTTACTGCGTCAAGGAGCTCGGTCTCGACCCTGAGAAAACAAACGTGAATGGTGGGGCCATCGCCACTGGTCACCCGCTTGGCGCCACCGGGGCCGTGCTGACTGTCAAGCTCCTCGGCGAGCTCAAGCGCCGCAACGCCAAACGAGGCATGGTCACGATGTGCATCGGCGGTGGCATGGGATTCGCGTACCTGCTCGAGATGCCATAGTTTCAGAAATCAGGGCCTCTTCCGAGAGACACAGACCACAACCCACTCTGGGACGGCGGTTCCAGAGTGGGTTTTCTCGTTGGCGCGATATATCAGCCGAATCTGGTCAGCTGTCGGTGGAATCGTCGCAGGAATCTCCTGAATCGGGGGCAGGTATTGCTACCAAATGGACCTCGTCGTTCACGGGGACCATCACGATTCTCCCCGCTGCGTCGAGTTCCTTATCCGATGGAACAGCCTCGTCGGTCCCCGCCACATAGCACCGAAAGCCGAACGGAACCTCGGCCTCTTCAGGTGCAAGCCAGTCTGGAACGACGAGATCCCATCTTTCCGACTCCTCCGGTACTCCACGAAACTCGATCTCGTTCCGACTCCGAATACCGAGGTTTTTCCGCTCCGCAACGAGGCCTTCGGCCTCGTCCACCGCCCCCTCGAGCATCTGCTCGAGGAACTCACCGGCCAGTTCCTTATTGTCTGTGCCCGTGATTTCTGCTTCCACGAACAGCTGGTACCCTTCGCCATCGATCTCATCCGAGGCCGTGACATCCACCTGAAACTGTTCTTTGCTTTCTTCCGACTCGACGTCGAAGGACGTTCCGTAGACGAGGTCCCGAACAACGAGTGCGAGGAGCAACTCATCGACCGTTGTTGCGGGGAATGCGATCTCGAACGACGCCAACCATGTTTCCATCACGCCTCCTTGCGGCCGAAGATCGCCGCCACGACGATACCGAGAAGATAGAGCAGGATCATGGGAATGGCGAATACCGACTGTGTCGCGATATCCGGGGTCGGAGTGATCAGGGCGGCGATGAAGAATATTGCCAGCACAGCCCACCGAAACCACTTGACAAGCTGTCGGGCACTGACGAGTCCGAGCCGCGCCAGGAAGAAAATCAGCATCGGTAACTCGAATACGACCGCTAAACCGAGCAGGATTTTCGACATCATCGAGAAATAGGTTCCGATCGTCACCACCTGCTTGAAGTCCTCTCCGACACCGAGAAGGAACCTGACGACCATTGGGAACGCAACGAGATACCCGAAATACCCGCCTGCAATAAAGAAGACCGATGTAAAGAAGATGAATGGCACTGCAAGCCGTTGTTCGGTCTTGTAAAGCCCGGGCCGGATGAAGAGCCAGACCTGGAGGAGAATGACTGGCGAGGCGATGAAGATCCCTGCCAGCAGCGCGACCTTGATGTAGAGCATGAACGGCCCTGCCAGCTCGGTGAACGCGAGCTGCTCACCTTCGGGAAGGGCCTTGAGGATTGGTCTTTCCAACCATCGGAAGATGGCGGGCGCGAAGTACCAGCACCCGAGGAAGGCCACGAATACGGAAGCAACCGAAATGACCAGCCGCCGCCTGAGCTCGTCGAGATGCTGGAGCAGGGACATGCGCTCGAGATCGTCAGATGTGTCGGCGTCGATTTCTGGGGGCGTCTGATTCAGGTCGTCGGTCACGAGCCCCCCGGGTCTTTCTCTGTAATCACGTCCTTGATTCCGGTGTCGCCCATCGAGGCTATGTCACGACCGACCTCGCGGACTTCTTCGAGACTGCTCTTGACCTCCTTGAGGTCGCTGGCTGCAACCTCGTCTTCGATCGTTCGCTTGAAGTCGTTCGATGCCCTGCGGAACTCGCCAAGGGCCTTTCCCAGCGATTTTCCGATCTGCGGCATCTGCCGCGGGCCGAACAAAATCAGCGCAACGACGAAAATGAGAATGATTTCCGGAACACCGAGGGAACCGAACACGTTGGCCTCCTTACGGGAGTATACCGCCGCAGTTTCGTCCCGGCTGCAATCTCGGGTACATTATTGGGGCGGGCGCCCCGCATCGAAGGACGGATCTTCATGAAGACAGATGTCACAGCAAAGAGACTCACCACTTTGGCCCTGGCGGTTCTGCTCACCGGAGCAGCCACGGGCGCCCTCTTCGGCCGGCCGAGTATCCCCGAAGGTGAGAAACAAATCACCAAGAGGGCATCACACATCGCGACCGAGCTCCTGGATTGGCTCCCGGAGGAGCAAAAACCCTCCGACCTCATCTACGACGGAATCTCGGGCATGCTTCAGGTGCTCGACCCCCATTCCAACTTCCTCGACCCCCGAACCTATCAGAAAATGCGGGAACGACAGGAGGGCTCGTTTTTCGGTGTCGGCATCATCATCTCGATGCGCGCCGGCAAGATCACTGTCATCGCGCCCATGGCGGGAACGCCTGCCGCAGCCAAGGGGCTTCGGGCGGGGGACGTGATCGCTGGCGTTGATGGCGCTGTCACCGAAGACATCACCCTTGACGAGGTCGTCGACCACGTACGAGGCCCTGAGGGCACCCCCGTGCTGCTCACCATCCGCCGACCTGGAATCCAGGAGTCCTTCGACGTCGAAATCCTCCGCGCCAGGATCCCCACGAACTCGGTGACGTATGCGTTCATGGTTCGGCCCGATGTCGGCTATATCAGGCTTGGGGAGTTCACGAATACTTCGGTGCGAGAGGTCAGAGAAGCGGTCGTCAACCTCCAGCAGGAAGGAATGAACTCTCTGATTTTTGACCTCCGCAACAACCCCGGAGGCCCCCTCGACGCCGCGGTTGGCGTTTCCGATGTCTTCCTGCGGAAAGACCAGCTCGTGGTCACGACACGTGGCCGCACCGAGGACAGTGTCAGTACGCTTGATGCTCCCGGCATTGGCCCACGTTTCGAGGGCCCGCTGGTGGTACTCGTCAACGAAGGGTCGGCCTCGGCCTCCGAGATCGTTGCCGGCGCCGTGCAGGACCACGATCGTGGCCTTGTTCTTGGAGAGACTACATGGGGCAAGGGTCTTGTTCAGACGGTATTTGGTGTTCGCGACGGTGGCCTGGCATTGACCACCGCCCGCTACTACACACCCTCCGGACGGTGCATTCAGCGCAACTACGACAGCTTCATCGACTACATCACCCATCGCAACGGCAACGGTGATTCGGATGAGATGGAACGTGAGATCTACGAGACCGACGCCGGCCGAACAGTGCTCGGGGGTGGAGGCATCACGCCGGACGTGACCGTCAGCAACCGAGAGCTTTCAGAGTCGGTGGTTCGACTCTACGGCTCTTCCGCGTACTTCCGCTTTGCGGTCGAGCTGCTCAAGGACATCGCTCCCGAACAGCAAACCTCTTTTGCAGGAGACCTGAGCGTCGAGGATGCCGTACTCGAAAGATTCTACGGATGGGTCACCACCGAGGAGATCCTCGACGAGGAGGGAATCACCGCCGTCAGGGAGAATGAGCAGGCGACGGAGGCGGTGGCTCGTGCCATCGAGATCGAGGTCCTCAATGCGGCAATCGACCTCAAGGCCGGTTTTCGCCACGCCATCGAGATGGACGACCAGTACCGCGCCGCTCTCGAACACCTCGTTGACGCCGCCGATCTGTGGGAGGCCTGGCAGGCCGAGGTATAGCCCGAAGCACGCCTGCCCCCTTGAGTCTGGTTGATCGTGAGTGGCAGCCGAGAGGCAATATAGGGCAATTGAAACGCAAAGACGCCAAGATCGGAAAGATTCTATATAGGTGCTTCTTTGCGAGCTTCGTGTCTTGGCGTTTCGATTTTAATCCGCTGCGACGGGCTCAAAGGATCAGCGTGGATACCCTTGCTTCGGGTCAGGGCGCAAAGAGGTAGCGAATCCTCACGTAGGTCTTGATTTTGACCCCGTCCTTCATCCCAGGTTTGAATCGATACTGGCTCACCGCGTCCATGACGGATTCAGGGATACCGTATCCCTCTTCGTCGGTCTCGACGACCTTCACATCCTCCACGATCCCCGAGGCGTTGACGGTAGCTTGCACGACCACCGCCCCTTGGCGCCGGGCACGCGCCGCTGCTCTCGACCACCTGACCGGAACCTCCTTGATGACTGCGGGGCTCGTATCCACCTCACGTGGTTCGAAGAACTGGTTCCTTTTGACGGTGGTCCCGGCAGACCCGGCTGGTTCCGGGACCTGCGGCGCCGGCGTCGGTTGCACCGCAGCCGCGACTGCCGGCAACTCTCCGACGGGCTCCGAAGTGGACTCAAGCACTTCTTCCGCAACCTGAGCCTCAGCAGCAGCTTCTGTCTCCTGTTTGGCTTTTTCTTCGGCTTCTACTCTCGCCTCTTCCAGAAGACGCTGTTTCTCTTCTTCGAGGGCTGTCTGGCGGGCCTGTTGCTGCTCGCGTTCAGCGTCGATCTGCTTCTGCAATTTTTCTTGTCGCGCCTTTTCGGCCTGGGAAGAAGAACGTTTCTGACTTGCCTCCAGAGTTTTCTGGAGGGTCTCGATATGAGCCTGTCGCTCCTCGAGCTCTGCCATAATCTGAGCTTCCTTTTCCTTCATGGTCTCCTCGACCATTCGGGCAGCCATTTCCCGAATTCTCTGTTCCTGGGCTGCTCGCTGAACTGCGAGTTCCTCAGCCGTCGGCGGTGGTGGGCCGGAGTCTGTGCCGCGAATCATGAGGAAACCGATTCCCAGAGCCACAACGGCAAGCGCCGCAGCCAGTGCATACAGCATGCCCTTGTTGCTCCGCGTCTCCGGTCCAACAACTATTTCTACGGGTTCCGGCTCAGGAGCCGGCGCAAGATAAAGCTGTACGTCGACCCCAGCCTCAGCCGCTCGTTCTTTCTCCGCACTCTCGATTTCAGCCCTGAAAAGGCGGTCCATGAACAGCGCCAGATTGAAGGTCGTCGGGCTGTAGTTTCCTCCGTAGAGCAGCTTGTCGAGGTCCTTCTTGAAGTCGGCCGCAGAGCTGAACCGGTCCTCTCTGCGAGGGGAGGTGGCTCGGGCCAACAGCACTTTGATGTCGTCCGGAATAGGTTCGCCATCGTAGGACAAAGTCGCCTGGTCTAAAACGCCCGCCCGGGAATCGGGGTCGGGTGGGAATTGGGTCCCTGTGAGCAGCTCAAAAAGCACGGCCCCGAGGGAGTAAACGTCCCCACCCTTGTCGGGAGTCCGGTTAAGAATAACCTCAGGCGCCAGATAGGGTTTGACCTGCTCCGCAGACTGCGGGTCGTCGAGCAGACCGAGCAGTTGATCGGCGATGCCGAAGCCAGCTACGACGCCCTCACCGTCATTGGTGATCACTGCCATGCCGGGGTGGAGAAAGCCGTGCGCCAGGGGTTTCCCACCAACATCGATGACCAGGCCAGAGGACAGGCCGAGGGCAAGCTTCTCCATGATGAGGAGCGCATTGTCCACCGGGACAGGAAAGCCCTCTTCGTGGACCTTTTGAAACAAGGAGGAGAGAGACTGCCCGGCCGAGTAGTCCCAGGCCATCGCCGGCACGCCGTTCTCCTCGAAGAACGTCGCCCCTGACGCGACGTTGGTGGCCAGGAGGAGTTTGCTGATCTTCTGGCCCGAAGAAAAGCCTTCGATGACATCGGACGCGGAAACACCGGGCCCATCGAAAACGCGCAGCCAAACCGTGCGCACCACTCCGCTCGAATTGAACTCCCCAGCGCGGTAGAGGTGACCGAGTTCATCGTTGATGATCTCTTTGAAAAGAATGAAGGATGCGAAGGTGGCGTAGGTTCTGCTCATGAATCTCCCCATTCTTAACCTACCACAATCATATCGGGGCATGGTCATAAGCAACCAGAGATTTCTTTCGCAAAAAGAGCCACAGGCTCTGAAAACCTGTGGCTCCTTTTGCGAAAGAAATCTGATTGTTATTCTTCTTCGGCCTCGACTCTTGCGCTCCGGGTCTCCTCGATGAACCTGCTC
>CAZCEX010000230.1:0-6956 GCA_964497785.1 uncultured Thermoanaerobaculia bacterium
GAGGTCACGATTCGCACAATCCGGGGTTATTACCCCGGGAAATGACCTCGATGCCCGAATAGCCTTCGATCTTGATATGATCAGAGGCTATGGCGCGCCCGGACCCGGCTTCAGAATCTGGGGATTCCAGTTCCAGACTACTCAGTCTGAAGCGAGGTGATCTGCTCGGCCATCTCGACCGCGGCACGGCAGAACGATCCTTCCGGCTGTATCAGGAACGCGCCACAACCAGGATCCTGTGGTCCGGAGAGGCTGTCGAGGGCCATTCCGTTCGCCCGGATGTCTCCGTTCATATTCCCGAACCGGACAGCCTCACAAGCCTAGAGTGCCACTGCTCGTTGTGCGGAATTCTGGAAAGGCCCTGCTTTCATGCGGCTGCCGCCCTCCTGCAGTGGTTCGACGTCCGAGCAACGCTCGTACGCCTCGGCCCCGGATCCGCCTGGAGGGCACATTCGCGTCACCCGTTTGTAGCCCCGGCCCGCGGAGCCGAGGACAGGGTCGACCTGAGCCACCTCACCGGCGCCGACCTTCGATCGGCCCTGGAGCTTCAGCTTTCGTTGCAGAAAACCGGGTCTGCCAGTGTTCGCCTCGTCGGTCACGAGGTACAGATCACGGTCACTCTCCCTTCGGGCGACCATCGTATGGTCGTCTTTTCCGCATCCGTCCTACCCAGCGCACTATTAGTTCTGCGATCACTCCCGCGCATGGATCTGGGGGCCGAACTCGAGCAGCTCGAATTGTCCGAGGTCCGCCTCCACCCAACGTTGGCAGCGGCATGGACGGACGAAGGCATCCTGCTCGAACCCGGCTACCGGCTCGGAAACCGTTCCGTATTCAGCTTGTCAGAGCTCGAAGGCAAGGTTCACGGCCGGTGGGCACGGGTCGGACACCACCTGTGCAGGGTTTTAGACCCACCGACGCATCTGGTGCCGTTTCACCGTAAAGGGCGCCAGATGCTCAAAGGCCGGGAAGCTCTTCGGTTCTTGACCCTGGACCACCCTCAATTGACACAGTACACCTGGTATCTGCCGCAAGGGGCTCTCGCCACCTTCAAGCAACCTGTAACCCCTCGCCCTACTCGAATCGACGCCAACAGCGACAAAAGAGAGATGATTCGGGTCCGTCCATATTTCACGGCCGAAGACGAGACCCTCGACTGGGATGCCACCCTCAGCCTGCTCGACCGGGGTTTCGCTCGATTGGGTGGTATCGTCGTCCAGTCGCCAGACCTGTCGGTTTTCGAAAACGCCGGCTTTCAGCTTCCTTCGCGCGGGGCCCAGCGAGGTCTCAAAGGGAACAGGCTGGCGTTCATTCGCGTCGTCGCCGAAACCGACATCGAGATCCAATCGGCGGATCCGTGGATCGTCAGACTGGTCGAGCTGCTTCGCGGTTCGGCCAGACAGGCTCTCGCACCACCGCCCGGACTTCGCTCCACCCTGCGTCCATACCAGGCGGATGGCGTTGCCTGGCTGTGGGAACGCTACCTGGCAGGCATCGGCGCTTTGCTGGCCGATGACATGGGGCTCGGGAAAACACATCAAATCATGGGGTTTTTGTGTCACGTGCGCGAGCAGGACCCACAAGCGAGCGTGCTCGTCGTGTGTCCTCGAGGCGTGCTCGAGCATTGGAATACCCTGCTCGAGACCTACGCTCCAGAGCTCGGAGTGCACCTGTTTCACGGCGCAGACCGCCACCTCCCAAGAATCAGCGGCACGAAGACCCCGATAGTCCTCACGACTTACGACATTCTTGTCAGATCGGCGAATCAGCTCAAGGCCGTCGATTGGGAGGTTATCGTCTTCGATGAGGCACAACGAATCAAGAACTCGCGTACCAAGGCCGCTCGATCCTCCAGAGGCCTGTCAGCGAAGTTTCGCGCCGCACTTTCCGGAACCCCGCTCGAGAACCGGTTGCTCGAGCTCTGGTCCGTCGTCGACCTCATCCTGCCGGGCTACCTCGGCCCGGAACAGGACTTTCGAAAGGTCTTTCGCAACCCGTCGCAGACACAGCTCGGGCATCTGCGCCGCCGTTTGGGGGTTCTGACCCTTCGCCGACTCAAAGAACAGGTTCTGGCCGACCTCCCCGAGAAGGTCGAGGACATCCGCTACTGCAGCTTCACTTCACGGCAACGGGCCGAATACCAAGAGGCTCGCTCTCTGGCGCTACCTGGAATTGCCGCCCAGCTCGGCGACTCGAAGAACGCGATTCCCTACATGCACATCTTTGCTCTCATGACCCGACTCAAACAGGTATGCGACCACTCGGCCCTTGGCTCGACGACGACCCCCATCCGCGAGGGAGAATCCGGCAAGCTCGAGGTCTTTGATGAGATTATCGACGAAGCTCTCGAGAGCGGCCAACAAATCGTCGTTTTTTCGCAGTACGTCAAAATGCTCAAGATCTTGTCGACCCACCTCGATCAACGGGGTATGTCACACGCCATGCTCACCGGGGCATCCACACACAGAGGCCGGATCGTACGCCGGTTCAACTCCGGCCAGCACGAGAGCATTCTCCTCGCGAGTCTGCTGGCCGGCGGCGTCGGCATCGATCTCACCGGCGCCTCCGTGGTCGTTCACTACGACCGATGGTGGAATCCGGCGAAAGAAAACCAGGCCACCGATCGCGTGCACAGGATGGGCCAACGCCGATTTGTCCAGGTCTTTAAGCTGGTTACACGAAACAGCATCGAAGAGAGAATCAACGAACTCATCCAGAGGAAGATAGCCCTCTTCGAAGAGGTCGTCGCACCCACTGAGGCCGTCGTACAATCCCTCAGCAGAGACGAAATCGCCCGTCTCCTCGACCTCGAGATCGACGATTCGACGGTACAATGAAATCATGAGCCTCGATTACCTCATCTGCCTCGAGTGCGAATCACCCTGTTACGTGCTCGAGTTCAAGAATGACAAACTCATCGAGGCCTATTGCGAGGTCTGTGGAAACGATGATGCAGCGAGCTTCGCGACCGAAGACGAGTATGAAGCATTGGCTTCCGACGACCGGTTCACAACCAACCGATGAGTGATGCGCATCGGAAGCGTTATAATGCACCGGCCCCCATGCTTGAGGATATGAGGTTATCTTGGCGTTCCTGACCCGTTTCAAATCGAGTCTCACCTATCCGATTGCGGCGACGCTGTTTCTCGTCACCGTCGTCCCGGTCGCGATCGTCGGTTACTCTCTCGCGGCCTACAATCGTGATCACCTCACGACACTCGAAAAACAGTCCCTCACACGCCAGGCCGTCAACCTCGCCAGTGAAGCATCCCTCTACATGGCTGGGCACAGAACGCAACTGAATGGGATCGCTCGCGCTTTGCGAGCTGCTCGTTCGATGCGTCCCGAGGTCCAGACCGTACTCCTTCGCGAAACAGCCGAGGATTCCAACCGCGCTTTCCTTTACATTCAGGTCACTGATTCCAACGGCGAAGGCGCCTTTGTAAGAGATCCCGGGCTGAGCGACGAGGTGGCGTCACAGCTCGCGGAAACACTCGGCGACGCCCACCGAGAGGCTCTCAAGGGACACACCGTTCTGACCCCGCGCGTCGATCTGCCTCACGACCACCCAACAGTCATAGTATTCGGACTTCCGCTCACCTCCATGGAAGACCAGATTCAGGGAACCCTGAGCGCGGTCCTGGACATCGAGCCGATCCAGCGGCGACTCGCCGACAGCGCAACCGGGGGTCAGTTCGTAACCCTTTTTGAACAAAACGGAACGGTGATCGGAGCATCACGCCCTGAACTCCGTGGGCGCGATGTGTCGAGCTCCCCCCTTGTAAAGGATTTTAAACGTACTCCAGTTCGGTTGACTCGAACCTACACCGATCCCAACAACCCCAGCACGGACCCCGTGGTGGGTTCGGTTGCCGCAGTCGAGGATACGGGATGGGGCATTCTTGTTGAACGCTCGACTGCCGATTCTTTCGCCCCCGTTCGAGAAACACAGAAGCGTACGATCCTGGTCAGCGCAGTGGCCGGATTGATCGCCCTCGCCGTGGGGTCTTTTTTATCGCGCCGGCTGACCAGCCCGATTCAGGAGCTCGACCGTGTGTCCAGCGAAATTGCCGAGGGCAACTTCACCGTTCGGGTACCGGTCGCCGGATCGGACGAGATCGCCCACCTGGCCGCAAAGTTCAATCGCATGGCTGCCAACGTGGAAACCCTTGTCCGCCGCCTCAGACATGCGCTGCGACAGAACCAGGAACTCTTTTTGGAGACAATCCGGACATTGGCAGCCGCAATCGACGCCAAGGACCCCTACACGCGCGGTCACTCTGAACGCGTCAGCTCATACTCGATGGCAATTGCCATGCACCTCGGGCTGTCACAGGAAGAGGTATTCCGAGTGAGGATTGCGGCTATCCTTCACGACGTCGGCAAGCTCGGCATCCGGGACGGCATACTCAACAAACCGGCTGGTCTGACCGAAGAAGAGTACTCCGTCATGCGGCAACACCCGGAGATTGGCGCTCAGATCATGGCGCCGATCAGAATGCTGAAGGACATCATCCCGGGTATCAGAAACCACCACGAAACGTGGGACGGTCAGGGGTACCCGGATGGACTCTCGGGGGAGGGGATTCCCCTGGTTGCGCGAATCATCGGCGCAGCCGACACCTTCGATGCCATGACGACAACTCGTCCATACCAGGAAGCAATGACTCTCGACTACGTCCTCCGGCAGATGAGTGGGATGTCCAAAACTCGTTTCGCCCCGGAGGTCATTGACGCCCTCGTCGCCGCCGTCGAGGCGGGGGACATCACTCCCCCGGTTCCAGCCCGCGCGAATGGCCAATCGCGCATGGAGGTCTCATGAGGTTTTTCCCCGTCGCGCTGGTTCTTGCTATCGTCTGCGGAGCCTGTGCGAGCTCGAGCAAGACCACCACGACAGCCAGCAGCACCCGCAGAGACGATCAAAACTCAAATCCGCTCTACTCCTTGACATTGATGCGCCAGGGATCTCAGCTCCTCCAGCAGGGGCGATACGACGCCGCCCTTGAGAAGTTCAAGGAGTCCAACGAACTGCAACCTGGGAACGCGACCAATTTCAACATGCTGGGGCTCTGCTATCTCCGGCTCGGCGAGTACGACCAAGCCCTGCAGTCCTTTTCTTCGGCGTTGGACTACGCGCCGACCTTTACGGACGCGCGTAACAACCGAGGCGCAACCTATTTGGCGATGGGACAGTTCCGGATGGCCGAGGTCGATTTCTCTTCAGTTCTCAGCGATTCGACCTATCCCCACATGAAAGACACGTTCTACAACCTTGGGATCACCTACATGCAGCGAGACCTCAATGGCGCAGCCGAGGAAAACTTCGAGCGCGCGATCGTCAAGCCGGGAGCAGTCTTCGAGGCCTATCTCCGGCTTGCAAGTCTCAAGCAGGAGAACGGCGACCTGGACGCCGCGGTTTCCCTGCTCGAGGAGGCCGCCCTGGATTTTCCAAATCGAGTCGAGGCCGCCCTCACATTGGGGCAGCTTCTGATCACCATCGGCCGGCCCTCAGACGCGCGCCCGTACCTCCAACACGTGATCGAGGCTCAACCCGGGAACGCAATGGCCGACGAAGCCAGATTGTTGTTGAGCGACCTCTGATGCCGTTCAACTACCTCTTGACGAATCTGCTCGTGGATGTGCCCGCTGCGGTCGGCGCCATTTTCCTCGACGATGAGGGTGAAGCCGTCGACTGGGTCACGCGCCACGACGACCCATTCGATCTCAAGGTCGAAGGAGCATTTCATTCTATCTTCAAACGACGACTCGACCTCATCGGGTCATCAACCAGCACGGGGCCTGTCGAGAGCTACGTAGTGGCAGGAAAGGGGATGACCTCGTTGACGCATGCCCTGCCCGACGGGTACTATCTCGTCCTTGTTCTGGACCGACCGGATTTGACTGGTCGCGCCTTGTATTACCTCCGGCGCACGGCGGGCATCTTCGCCCGCGAGCTTCCGTAAGGTAGGGCCGCAGCGCCTGATAACGTCACTGCTCGGTTCGGGGACAATCACTGGGAACGGGGGAACAGAAATGGCCGGCGCATTCATAAGTAAGCTCAAACGCGGTCTCTTCATGACTCACACCGAGTTTCTTGAGAAGGTCGGCGAGACGCTGAAACGAACCGGTCCGGTCGAGCCCGAGCACCTCGATCGCCTGGAGGAAGCGCTGATTTCTGCCGACGCCGGAGTCGATCTCTCGATGAATCTGGTCGACGATCTTCGAAACGAAGTGCGCAAGAAGAGAATCACTACCGGAGATGCTCTCCAACCCGCGGTCAAAGAACGCCTTCTCAACCTGCTGCAAAAAGCGGAACGGGCCAACGTACTCCCAGCCACGACCGAGACATCGCCGCGGGTGACCATCGTCGTTGGAGTCAACGGCACCGGCAAGACCACCACCGTAGCCAAGCTCGCTCAGCGCAAGATCGAGGCGGGCCGCTCGGTTGTCCTGGCCGCAGCGGATACCTTTCGCGCTGCGGCGGTCGAACAGCTCCAGGTGTGGGCGGAACGGATCGATGTTCCCCTGGTTCACCAGGCTGAAGGGGCCGATCCGGCGGCGGTTGTTTTTGACGCCATAGCCATGGCGAGATCCCGATCTATCGACGAGGTACTGGTCGACACGGCGGGCAGGCTCCACACACATGCGAATCTCATGAAGGAGCTCGAAAAGGTCCACAAGGTCGTCGCTCGGGAGGTACCCGGGGCCCCGCACGAGGTTTTGCTGGTTCTCGACGCCACAACCGGGTCGAACGGGATCGAGCAGGCACAGAGATTCGGCGCAACGGCCGGTGTCAACGGGGTGGTGCTAACAAAGCTCGACGGCACAGCCAAGGGGGGGGTGATCCTCGCGATTGCCGAAAGCCTTGGTCTCCCTGTACGATGGGTGGGTGTCGGTGAAGCAGTTGACGACCTACTCCCATTCGACGCTGAGGATTTCGTGGACGCCCTCCTCGA
>CAZCEX010000231.1:0-6944 GCA_964497785.1 uncultured Thermoanaerobaculia bacterium
AAGGTGTAGGAGGTGGTCTGGTAAATGGGCACCGCACGAGCGTTCGTGCCCGGGGCCGGCGTCTGGCCGGCGTGGATCTGCAGGGTCTCAAAGTGGTGATCGGAGCAGTAGGGGTTCATTTCGTTTTCCTCGTTGGTGGCCGCGATGCGAGCGCCTGGGCTGATCGTTCTCGGTATGGTTGATCTGGGTTGGGACCGTGGACATTCGTTTTCGTTGTGTCATTTGTTCTTCTCCGTGAGGTTCATGAGTGAATAAAAAAACCCGCGACCTTCGTCGCGGGTTTGGAGTTGCTTGCTGATCGCTGGATCAGATCGTCAAGGGCGGCGCACTCCTTCCCCGCGTATGTAGCTCGACATGCCCATAGCGGTGGAAAGGAGAGTGAGTGCCTTCATGACTTGGGGAGGTTACCAACAAGATGAAATAGCTGTCAAGCGAAAATCGTGCGCTGCATTGACGAGGGGGTGAGAGATGGACTCGACAGGCGGTGCCGGGTCAATGCAGCACACGATTTTCGTTAAAGAAAGCATGATGTCTTGTCGCTTGTACCGTGACTCGGTTCATAAGAGTGCTAGCATATGCTGGCATATGAGTGGAGGTGAGACCATGCCGGGATTGAGCGTTCGTGGAATCGACGAGGAGGTCTATCGGCGCCTGAAGATCTATGCGGCGAAGCACGGAGTCTCGATGGAGGAAGCTGCTCGCCGGATCATCAGGCGGTCCGTCATGTCGCCGGAGAGCCTGGGCCGGCTCGCGGAGGAGTGCTTCGGGCCGGAAGACGGTGTTGATCTCGACCTGCCGGCTCGGGAACCTCACGAGCCGATCGATCTCGATTCATGATTCTCCTCGACACCAATGTTGTCTCGGAGGTCATGAAGCCGTCGCCGGCGGATGGAGTTCTCCGGTGGCTCGATGATCAGGAAACTGAAGATCTCTACCTATCGACGATTACGATTGCCGAGATCAGCTTCGGCATTCGCATTTTGCCGGACGGACGGCGCCGACGCACTCTCAACGAGAGTTTCGAGGAATTCGTCTCCAGGGGATTTGAACAGCGAATTCTCGATTTTGACACGACGGCGGCCTATGTTTTCGGTGATCTCATGGCACGCCGTCGAGAGGCGGGACGGCCCATGAGCTTTCCGGACGGCCAGATCGCCGCCATCGCCCGTAGGCACCACTTTTCGCTGGCCACACGAAACGTCAGGGACTTCGACTTGTGCGGTCTCAAAACTCTGAACCCATTTGAGTGACGGTGCTTTCGGTGATGGACTCAGGGAGTCGAGGTAGTCCCGCCTTCGGCCAATGCCGGGTCGGATTCGAGAAGGGCCAGGAGGGACTGCCAGTCGTTCTCCGGGAGGTACAGGGCGCAGGACTCGATGGCTCGACGTCGAAGATCGCTGTCGAGCTGGCGGGACCGTGAGGTGAGCAGGAAACGGCCGAGTGCGGGCGCGCCGGGAGCGCCGAACCGGATGAGAGCTTCAACCGCCTGATCGGGCCACGATGTGTCGAGCACTCCCTCAACGTCGTCGATCGCTTCGACAAGCCTGAGAGCGGCAACAGCAGCCGCCCAGTCCCCCGGAGTCTCGATGTCGGCGCCCCAGCAGCGCACGACCCGCAGAGTTCCGCGGGCGGCCTGATCTCCGAGCCCGAGCAGCCGGCGCTCGAGCTGTTCGCGTTGTTGATCGTCGGGAAGATGGTCGACGACGGCCTTCAGGTAGGCGGCGTCAAGAGTCTTGGAGGCGACCTTCCAGACTCGTGCCTGCTCGTCGGCGCCCAACGGTGGGAATGAGAGGTCAGTGCGTCGATTGAGCTCCGCGACCGCGATAAAAGGCTCGAGCGGGCCGCGTTTGCCAAGGACCTGGCGCACCATGTCCCCGGCGGCCATCTCTGCCCGGCCGGCCAGCGGCTGTTTTCGCTGCTCGAGAAACAGCAGTATGTCGATGGCCAGCTGCCACTGGCCGCGGTCTTTTCCCGCCGCGTTCGTTTCCGTAGCCGACACGAGAGCATCGACCACCGTCGAGTTGTCGATCAGCGTACCGGATGGGTAGTACCGGGCGAGTGACTCCAGCGCCAGACCTTTCGGTGTTGCGTCGTCTTGCAGCCACCGCGGCGTGGGAATGGCGGAGCGGATGAGCTCTCCGATGCCTGCCGTGAACAGGGCGAGGAAGACGCGGTCGACCTGGCTGCGATAGGAGCTCGATCTCGGAGAGCCGATCTGGTCGAGGAGGAAGGGCGCCATTGCCCGGGGTCGGTGCTCACCGACCCACCAGCACAAGAACTGCCGGGTGAGCTGGTCATCGGTTTCGCCGAGCGCCGCAACGGTAGAGGATCGGAAAATGTAGTCGTGGTCTTCAAGGTAGCTGAGGTAGTGGTGGATTCCATTGCCGGCCAGGGCGACCAGGACCCTGTCGACGGTCTCCGGGCTCTCCGTTGGGATCAGGAGAGGGCCGATCGCCGTCTGCCCGAACTCCGACCGGGACCCCCACTCGGCCAATATCTGGTAGGTTTCGGCGCCCCATGGGTTTCGGGCGACGGTAAGCGGTTCGAAGCTCTCGCTGAAGTCCGTCACCGCTGTTCGATTTTTCGGCCCGCTAAGGTACGTGGCGGCCCGGGCGCGAATGTCCCAGGCCTGAGACTGGTCGGTGGTGATTTTCCGCATGAGCGGCGCCAGACTGGCGTGATCTTGGGTCTTCAGATCCCTCAGCATCGAGGTGGACCGTAGGGTGGAGGGGTCGTCGGCCAGCTTTTGCAGCACGGACTCATCGGGCAGAGGCTGATCGGCAATCGCGTTTGAGCGACAAAGACCGATGCTCATTACCAGGACCGGGAGCAGGACGGATGCACCTTGACGAGCACGCATCTGGTCTATCGCGTTACGGTCCCTTGAAGGTAACGAACTGGAAGTCCCGTTTGATCTTGTTACCGGCCAGGTTGTAGATGACGACCATGAGGTTGTCTCCGCTCTCGTGGGTCACCGCGAAAGCCGGTGACGGCCCGACCGGTGTCACAACCGTCTGGTAGTCGTCGTTGTCGTAGTCCTCCCCGGAAATCGTGATCTCATACCAGCTGGATGCGGGAATCCATTTGCTCCCGAAATTACTGGTTCCGGACTGCAAATCGCCGGTGCTGCCTTGGATGAAGCCATAGGCGATCGGCAGTGCAGCGTCGGCGTGGTTGGTCACCCTGAGCTCGGTGAAAGTGCCGCGGCCGGTGGCCGCGTTGAGGGTGAGGGTGTTGTTATACGATGAATTGAACAGGCGGATTGTGCCGTTGTTGTCGATGCGGAAGTCCTCGTTGCCGCCGTTGTTGCCGAATCCCTTCACGAGGACCCCGGTGCCGTCATTCTTGATGACGAGGGTCGAGTCCGTCCCGGAGGTCTCCAGGTAACCGGCGACACCGCTGCCGGAGCTGTTGTTGATCGCACGCAAGGTCGACCCGGAGATGCTGCCTCCGGAGTTGTTCGTGACCTCGAGCACCTTGGTTGACGCTCCTGTTATTGACAGCGGAACCGAGACCTTCGATCCGTTGACGGCGCCGTTGGCGAGGTCGCCGGTCGTCACCTCCAGGTTGCGGATCTTCTCTGAAGTGATGGCGCTGGAGGCGATGTCGTCGTCAATGATCGTGCCGTCGTCGATCTTGGCACTGGTGACGGCGCCGAAACCGAGGTCTGTTACCTGCACCTGACCATCGACGATGTGGTCGCTGGTGACGGCGTTGGGGCTCAGCTTGACGCTGTTGACCGCATCGTCGGCAATTTTGGTTCGGGTGACCGCATTGTCGGCGACCTTGTTGGTGGTAACCGCGTCGTTGGCCAGCTTGATGGTGCTCACGCCGGCGTCGGCGATGGCTACGGTATTGGTGCCGACGTTGATGCCGGCGCCCTCACCGATGTCGATGGTGACGCTTCCGGTGGTGCCTCCACCCGTCAGTCCCATACCGGCGGTGACCCCGGTGATGGTCCCCTCTCCCGGCTGGCTGTTTGTTGCCAACAGGTCGTCGTCAAAGCTCATCTCAAAGGTGGATGGGTCGTTTGAACGATTGGCAAGCCCCGAGCCGAAAGCGGCCACCCGGCCAGAGCCCGAGACGACCTCCACTGTCAGGCGGATGTTGGTATTGGAGACGGCGCCGAACTCGTTTTTGAAGGCGTACTGACGGGCTTCGTAGGGCCCCAGGTTGTAGGACCGGGTCGCCACGGACAATCCGTCCCCATCGAAGGCAGTTACGCGCACCGTCGTATTGCCGCCACCGGTCTCGACGAAACCGTAGTTGTATCGAAACTGTGAGGCGCCAGCGGGCTGTGTCTGGTAGACGCCGAGCAGTTCGGTGGCCTGGCCCGCTGCGATGGCGAAATCGGCGGGAACGGCGGCGAAGAATTGTCCGACGCTGTCTTGATCCTCACTGCCCATCGGGAGGTTGTAGATGCGTGAGTTGATCAGCAAGCGCTGGTCGGCGACCGCCCTGATGGCGCCAAATGCACTGTCGAGGCCGAACATCGTCTTGACGGCGTTGTCGTAGCGCCGCGTATCACCCGGGGGCACAGTGTCGTTGAAAACGTCGCTCGGCGCAGGATTGCTCTGGTTGCGGTGGAGGAACGAGAACTGGACGAGAGCCGGCGAAGCAGTGGGGTTGTGGACCCAGATCGTGGTGTACCACTGCGAGTCGGCGCTGCCCGGCCCGCCGCCGACCGACGCCAGATAGACCTCAGTGCCGGAGAAGGCAGCGAATACTGAGGGTGTGAGGGCCGCCGATAGCACGATGACGATCGAGACAACGATATCGAGACGTTTCATTTTGTACCTCCATCTGATGGGAGACGACAAGCCGTCACTGGCCACCGAACGGCTGCGGCGACTGTAATCTCACTGGGTCCATTCAAAATGAGGATACCAGGGAATGGTAACGATCGGCAGGGTGTGACCGACAGAGACATGCGATTGTGATAACCATTACAAGCGCGAGCACGAACTCTTCGCGAGCCGGGTCGTCATACGCCTGGGCGAGCCGGATAGTTCGGGGAGCCGGTTGCGCCGGCGGACTGATCGACATGGCGACGCTCATGTCTAATGCTACGTTTGACGAGAGTAGATATTCCATAAGGGGCGCCAGCTCGCGCAAATTTGGGCCGCTGCTGCGGCCAAGGTTGGTATGCTCTCCTGCATGGCCGGTATTCCCTCGTCGAGAGATCGTGCAGGAACCCCTGGCAGCTTGCCGAGGGTGCACAACTTCCTGGAGACCGTGCTTCTGATGGTGGTCTTCGTGACCGTTTTTACGGGGGTTCTTTTCGGTCTTCGTTACGAGAGCTACAAGCCGGTCGTCGGGTCATTCTCACTGCGCTACATCGTTGTCGGTCTTGCCCCGGGGTTGGTCGTGCTCGCGGTGATCGGCGCCCTGTTGCTGAGGCCGACGTTGCTGAAGCGACTGCCGGTCATTGGCGGCCGTGTCTCGATGCCGTTGATGGTCGGGGGTGCAGCGTCAGTCCTGATTGTCGCTCTGGTATGGGCGTCGTTTGTGCCCGAGAGTCGGCTCGCCCTGGCTCTGGCGGCCGCCGTACCGGCGCTTGGCCTTGTATTCGCTGCACGCGCTCTGGCCAGGCCGCATCTGTTGCTCTGTGCTCTGCCGGTGTCGGTTGTCGCCGCAGCGCTGCTGGTGGTGGAAGCTCCCCTCCTGGCGCGGCCGCCGCAAGCGCGGTGGGGTGACGACAGGATCTTTGCCTCCACACACCCGATGGAGGCCCCGTTCATCGGCGCGGGCGGACGCCTCAGACCGAGCATCGATTGTGAGCAGATGTCTGCCGAGTTCCCGCGCGGGGCGGCGGTGGTGACCAACCGAGACGGGTTTCGCAATAGCCGAGAGTTTGGCCCTGACTCGAGTGGCGAGACGAGAATTCTGAGCCTTGGGGACTCCTTCTCGACGGGGTATGCGATGCCTCAGGACCGGTTCTTCGGCTCAGTGCTCGAGAAGAACGTACGGGAACGCATGCCGCTGGAGAACATCGCCGTCATGAATGCCGAGGTGTCGAACCCCGCATACGGCCTGTACTACCTTCAGGAGTACGGCCTGCGGTACCGACCGAGCATCGTGCTCTACGGTCTGTCGGGCAATGATCTGATTCAGACGGAGCATTTTTTGGGAACCCAGGCACGGTTCACCATGGATGCGTATGGCACGATGATCGTAAATGCCGATTTCGACCCCAAGCGGCCGAGTCCAGTAATCAGACTTCGGGATTTCGCCTACCCGAACGCAGGCCCACCCTCCCACAGGTCAGGCCTGTCGTTGGTGCGGGGCGCGGGTGATCGCTGGCTGAAACACCTCGGCGGGCTCACGGGCCCGGCGTGGTTGGGATCTTGGGTGGCTCTCAGACCCCGGCCGGCGCCCATGTACAGCTATGCAGAGCCCTTCGAACGCGAAGACGGCAAGAAACGTCTCATCGACGGACTCTCCGACCTCGGGCTCTATTACCCTTCGGGGGCAACAGTCGTCGAGGATGTGTATCGGCAGTTCTTTGAGGTGCTCGAAGGATTGCGGCGTGCCACCCAAGAGACAGGCGCCGACTTCGTCCTGGTGATGTTCCCGCAACGCTTCCAACTGCAGCCCCGGGACTGGGAGGTCGTCTGTGATCGGTGGTCCCTCGATGCTCGAGACTTCGATCTCACGCTGCCGAACCGGCGGATCGATGCCTACTGTTCGGAAGCCGGGATTCGGTGCCTCGATCTCCTCCCTCTCATGCGTGAGAAAGCCGGTGAGCACGAGCTCTACCTGCCAGGCGGTGACATGCACTTCAACTCGAAGGGCTGCCGAGTGGCCGCCGATATCACGGCCGCGTTCGTCGAGCTGTTGCTCGCCGAGCCTGGAGCTCTCGACTGAGCCTGAGCGTATCGGTAGGATGACGCGCATGGCATACGGACGTCACCGTCTTCCGCTGGGCCGTTCCAGATCTGCGG
>CAZCEX010000232.1:0-6942 GCA_964497785.1 uncultured Thermoanaerobaculia bacterium
TGTCGGCGCCCCAGGCGAACTCGAGCGTCACCTCGGAGACATCGGCCCGCGACGACGAGGTCACGCGGACGACGTTGTTGACGATGCCGACGGCGTTCTCAACCGGCCTGGTGAGAAGGCTCTCGATTTCGATCGGGGCGGTGCCTTCGTACTCCGTGTGCACCGTCAGTGACGGATAGGTGATGTCGGGCAGGAGATTCACCGGCAGGTTGCCGAAGGCTACCCAGCCGAAGACCACCGCCGCCACCGCAAAGATAAAGACCGTCACCGGCCGGCGAATCGACAGGTCGACGATCTTCATCAGTTGCCGTCCTCACCTCTGACTCTCTTGACGATGGCCTCGATCTGCTCGTCGTCCATGCCGAACTGCTTCATACGCTCCTTGATTCGATCGAGATCCTCCGGCGAAGCATCACGAATGCGTTGCTCCATCATCGGAGGAATGCCGCCTTCGGAGAAACCGCTTCCACCTGGACCGCGCCCTGGCCCTCCCGGAGGCCCTCCCCCGCCCTGACGCATCTGCTCGATGCGCTTGGAGATCTCGTCGTCGCTGAGACCTCGCTCGCGCATCCGGGTTCGCATTTCTTCGATTTGGTCCTCTGATGGTCCTTCGGGCGGGCCGGAGCGTTCGCCGGAACTCGATCCGTCGTCCAACACCGTGATCGGCGTCCCGTCCGCCAAGCCTTCTTGACCGAGCACGATCAACGAGTCGCCCTCGGCCAGGCCCTGCTCCACCTCGACGACCTCGCCTTCGCGGATACCGAGCACGACCTCGCGGCGAACGGCCATATCAACATCCCTGACGAATACGATGTCGCCGATCGAGTCGAGCACCAGAGCGCCGCGCGGTATGACAATCACACCCTGCCGGGTGTCGGTTTCAACGAAGACACGGGCGAACATGCCGGGGCGCAGCTTGCTCTGTCCCTCGACCTCCAGGGTCACGGTCACGGTCCCGGTGACGGCATCGACGGTCGGCCTGATGCGCAAGACTCGAGCCAAAAACCTCTCACCGGAGAAGGCTTCGACCAAAACATGGCCCTTCTGACCGACTTTGACTCGGCCGAGGTCCTTCTCCGGGATCTCGATCGGGCACCAGAGTGGATCGAAGTCCGAAACCCGGAAAAGAGGCGTTCCCGACGTCACGAACTGGGACCGCCTGATGTAGCGCATCGATACGAGCGCATCAAACGGCGCACGAATCTCGGTATAGGCCAGCTGCAGCTCTGCGCTTTCGAGCTGGACCTCGGCCGTACGCAGACCCGACTGGGCGCTGTCGAAAGCCTCTTGACTGACGAGTCCGGTCTCATGGGTGGTCTGCGCCCGTTCAAAAGCCAGCTTGGCTTCGTCCCTGGCCACGGTGGCAATGGCGACCTGGTTTTGGGCCTCACGGTCGTCGATGCGGGCCACGAGCTGTCCGGCGCGCACGACATCGCCCTCCTCGATCAGAAGCTCGGTGATCGGACCGGCCGTGCGGGCAACGATGTCGACCTCGTCCTCGGCCTCGAGCGTGCCGTTGGTCTCGAGGAAGCGGGAGATCGACCGCCGCTCGACCGGGGCCACCTGAACCGGTACCGCCGCTGAAGCACCGGGCTCGCCCTGACCCAAACCCATTCCGCGTTGCCCACCGCCGTGCCCTTCGCCACCTCGAGCAGCTTCATCCTTGCCGGTCCCACCACAAGCGGCGGCGAGCAGGAGCATTAAAATTACAGGAATCATCGTTCGGTTCATCAGCTATTCTCCTATCCCACAACCTCTCGCACCACCCGCCGAGCGAAAACACCGAGGTCGTCGACGAGTGAGTAGAGGACTGGGATGATCATCACGGTGAGCAAGGTCGAGGTCAGGAGCCCGGCCAGGATGACCAGGCCAACCGGCGCCCAGAAGGCTGCGCGGCCTTCGACGGCGCCGAAGACCTGCGGCAGAAAGAACGGCGCCACCATCGGCGACAGACCTAAAATCGTGGTCATTGCGGTCATCAGGATTGGTCGCAGGCGGTGTCGGCCGCCGAGCACGATCGCCTCGTCGCGATCCATACCCCGCTGGCGCAGGCGGTTGATGCGGTCGACGAGCACGATCGCGTTGTTGACAACGATGCCGGCGAGAATGATCAAACCCATGTCGGCCATGGAAGATCGGGGCTGGCCGGTGATCTTCATGATGACGCCAACGCCGATGAAGGCAAAGGGCACCGCAAACATGATCGTGAAAGGTTGCGCGAAGCTCTCGAAGAGCGACGCCATGACCATGTAGACCAGGGCCACGGCAAAGAGCAGCATGAAGGCCGCCGAGGAAGCGTCTTCACCCCCCATGCGCCAATCCTGACTCTCCTCGATCGAGTACCCCGAAGGCAAAGCGACCGACTCGAAAGCCTGGTCGGCCATTCTCTGGGCCATGAAGCTCTGGGTGCCGGAGCTGGTGTCGGCGGTGATCGTGACCACCGACCGCCGGTCCTGACGTTCGATCGAGCGCGCCCCGGGGAGGGTCTCGAAGTCCGCCACGGCGCCGACCGAAAGCCCGCTGCCGCCGAAGGCCAGGGGCAGGTTCTTGAGCTGGTCCAGGGACTCACGGTCTTCAGGCCGGAACTGCACGATGACGTCGAGCTCGTTGTCCCCGACCTCGAGGTAGGCCGCGGGCCGGGAGGAAAGAGCCGAGGCCACGCTCTGCCCCACCGCGCGCGAAGACAGACCGGCCTGCAGCGTGCGCACCCGGTCCGGTCGGATGTGGATTTCTTCGGTGCCGCTCTCGAGCGACGAATCGGCGTCCTTGAGCCCCGGCACGCCGGAAAGAACGGATACGAGCCGTTCGCTCAGAGCCTCGAGGATCTCCATTCTTTCGCCGACGAGGCGTTTCTCGACCCCGGCGCCCGAGCCCGAGTGACCACGCCGGGAGCGTGACAGGGTGAACTTTACGCCGGGTTTGACGGGCAAGAGTGATTCCACCTGGTCGCGAATAGCGCCGGTGTCGAGGCGGCTCTGCTCCTCGTCGACGAGGTAGATGTCGATGCGGTTGCCGCCCCCCCATCCGCGGGCGCGGCCGCTCGAGCGCCGGAATGAATGCGTGATGTCGGCGATTTCGAGCTCGTCCCGGTGCAGTTCCATGAGGCCGTAGACCTCGTCGTAGAGAGCCCTTTTCTGGTCGACCGAGTAGCTCGAAGGCACATCCACCTCGATCGCGACCCGACGCTCGAACGACGGTGGCGAAAACGACCTGCCGATGCCCTGGTAGAGGTTCCAGGACCAGATGAGGGTCACGATGACCGCGACCGTGAAGGCCAGGCGGTGGCGCAACATGAACTGCAAGGAGGCGCCGTATGCGGCCGTAATCCTGTCAAAAAGCGGGTGAGGCCGCGGCTTCTCGCGCTTGAGCAGGCGCGCGGCAACCATCGGTACGACGGTGATCGCCACCAGCAGCGAGGCGGCCATGACGATGACCACCGTCAGGCCGATGCTCGACATGAACCGGCTGAATCGACCCCCTGCGGGCAAGAAGACCATCGGCAGGAAAACGCACATCGTCGTCAGGGTGGAGGCCACGATCGGTAAGACAACCTCGGACGCACCAACGAGCGTGGCTGTCATTGCGTCCTCGTTCATCTCCTGCCGGCGACGGAAAATTGACTCGATGACGACGATCGAGTTGTCGACCAGCATGCCTACAGCCAGCATCAGGCCCATGAGCGACATGATGTTGAGGGTCAGGTCGGTCCACCCGGCCTGGCGCGAGAGGTACATGATGACGAAGGTGACGACCACCGACACCGGTATGGCGATCGCCACCAACAGGGTCGTGCGCACCCGGCGCAGGAAGAGGTACATGAACAAAACGGCGAGTCCACCACCGAGCAGGCCCGTATTGCGCAGCTCCTTGAGACCGTTGCGCACGTCCTCGGAGTCATCGCGGTAGACATTGAGGTCGAGTCCTTCTGCTTCGGGCAGGGACTGAATCGCGGCCAGCTCAGCGTGCACACCGTCGATGACCGCGAGCAGGTTCGCCGTCGATGCCTTGTAGATGCGCACCGACATCGCCTCCGAGCCGTTCAGGAAGCTGAAGTCCTCCTGCTCGGGGAAGGCGAAAGCGATATTCGCCACGTCACCGACCCGCAAAGTGCCCCGTCCGAGAGGCAGGGCCCGGATCTGTTCGAGATCCTGAATTTTGCCCTCCACCCGCACCTGGAAAACCTTCGAACCCTCACGTATCACTCCCGCCGACAGGCTGACGTGATTGGCACGCAGCACATTTGCGACATCCCGCACATCGACACCGTGGGCCGCCAGACGGTTCGGCACGAGATTGACCTGCACCTCACGCACCCGAGCCCCACTTACGGTAGCGTCCGCCACGCCCTCGAGCCGCTGCAGGCGACGCACCAGAACGTCGTCGACAAAACGGTAGAGACGATCAGACTCCCAAGGCGCACTGACGTTGAAGCGCAGAATCGGCCGATCCGAGGTCTGGAAGCGGCGAATCTGAATGCGCTCCAGATCATCCGGCAGTAGGTTTCGGACCCGGTCGACGCGGTCGCGCACGTCGACCGCCGCCAGGTCCATGTCCGTGCCGTCGGCGAAACCGACGCGCACCGAGCCGGAGCTCGCGGTGGCGGTCGCGGTCAGGGTGTCGATGCCGTTGATCGTGCCGAGGCTGTCCTCGAGCGGGCGCACGATGAGCCGCTCGGTCTCCTGCGGCGACGACGAAGCGTAGGGTGCGTTGACGGTGATGAAGGATGACGAGAACGAGGGCAGGAACTCGAGCGGCAACCGCGTCAACGACAACCAGCCCAGGACGAGCACACCGAGCACCAACATCGCCATCGTGACGCGGCGATGCACCGCAAAGCGTACGATCGGGTTGACCCGGTTCAGTTCTGTTTCCATATCTCAGACAAGGTCCAGTCGTGACAAAGGCAAATTGAACCGCCAAGACGCCAAGTACGCGAAGAAGAAGGCGGGTCCAAGCTATGCTTTCTGAAGAGAACTCCTTTGCGCTCTTTGCGCCTTCGCGGTTCACTCATGACGATTGTCTGCGACTGGCAGGAGCTTGATCTTCAACCACTCGATCTCCTGGTCACCCATTCGGGTTCTGCCTCCGGAAGGGCCGCCCGGACGGCCACCACCCATGCCCGGGCCCATGCCGCCACCACCTCGGCCGCTCATGCCACCACCCATGCCGCCGCCCATGCCGTCGCCCAGGCGTTTCTCCCTCATCTTCTCCTGCATGGCCTCTTGCTCGGCAGGAGAGAGCCCACCGACCTGGAGACCCACAGCGACCTTGCGCTGATCTGTCGCAGCCTCTGAAGCGACCTCGCCTCCGATCGTCGTGAAGGGTATTCGCATCTCATAGACGAAGACACCGTCATGGATCGCGGAGGCGGCGACGGGTCCATTCTCATTCTCCTCTGGCAGATCGATCTCGACCTCGCCGTCGAAGATGGTCACAACACCCGGATCACACACCGTGAACTCGTGCCGCATCCGCCCCGCTTGCCCTTCATCTATGCCCGAGGGCAATTGCTCGCTCTCGAGAGGGGGCAACGCCTCGACGATCAACTTCGAGCCCGGGTATCGAATGCCAACGATCTCCTTCTTCTTGCCGTCTCCGTTGACCCAGACGGTGACGCCTCGAGCCAGCACCCGCCGCGCAAGGCGCTCATCACCGAAACGCCACATCACGTAGAGGTGGTCGGCGTCGTGAGTCACGCCAACGGTGCGGATGCCCTCTTCGAAGTAGTGCAGCTCGACTCCCTCCCAGTCGGGGGCATCGCCGTCGACGACGATCGATTGATCAGGGATCCCGTTCGAAATGCTGGCGCCGGCATGGACCTCAGACACGGCCAAAATCAACATGAGTCCGGCCGCTATCACGAATATGGAGCTTACGATTCTCATCACATCCCCTTCGAGCCCTGTCCGACTCGGGACCGCAGCTATTGTCACCCTTTTCAAGTCAGGGAACGCGATCGAGTCTTAAGAAGTGTGAACCGCGGGCCCCTCGATCTTATGCCTTGCGACCCAGGATCTGTACCACCGCCACCGTTCCTTTGTGGAAACGCCCCTCGCTGATTTTCCGGTCGAGCTCGTGTGCGATGACGAAATCGAGTCCGTCGAGTTCACCTCTCAGCTCGTCAAGGCTGAAGAGCCGCTGCGGATCTTTCGGTCCGCCGGTACCGTACTCGAGCTGGCGGCCGTGGAACCCTTCGAGCACGAGTGCTCCACCAGGCGACAAGCCCACCACGCACCGGCGGTGCAGCTCCTTGCGGACAGGCGGCGGGAGGTGGCAGAAGACCGATACGATGCCCTGCCAGTATCCGGGTCTGATGTCGAAATTCGTCAGATTCGCCTCGACAGTCGAGATCGATACGCCATGCTCGTCGGCGAGGGCTCGCGCCTTCTCGAGCCCGACCGACGACGTATCCACCGCCGTCACATCAAACCCGAGAGACGCCAGGAATACCGCGTTCCTGCCTTCCCCTTCTGCCAGACTGAGTACACGACCGGGTGGCACCTGGTCAGCGACCGACGTGAGAAAATCGTTTGCTGTCGTTCCATAGGCGTATCCCGGCTCAGAGAATCTCTCGTTCCACATGGTTGTATTGTGCATCAACTCTGCCGCTTCGGCTTCGAAACCCGCAAAGGCGGTTCCCCGCAGCGACAACGTGGCCGAAGGACGAACCGAGAAAGCACCTCCGGCGGGACGTGCCATGCATAACATTGTGTGGTGAGCCGTTTCCATTTCGTAGATCGTGGCAACAATGTTCATGCTTGGCAATCCACGGGGAGTTCGTTGCGGCCGTGATGTCCAGCCTCTGAAGTAGGCCGCCGCTCGCGTGAGCAGCGTCGTCGCACCCGTTCCGGTCTTCTACCGCGTGACGGCGCTGCTCATGCGACGCTGGGGTGCCCGGGGTGCCGAGCAGGCATCCCGGACACCCCAGAAGGCCGGCGCTGC
>CAZCEX010000233.1:0-6909 GCA_964497785.1 uncultured Thermoanaerobaculia bacterium
GTCAGACTTCCTGCCGGCAGGATGTTGTCGGGCTCGGTGATGTCGAACACCCGCAACCCGGCCGTCGCAGCAGCGACGTAGAGGAAATCGTGCTCCCGAGACGGCGTAACGGAATCGGCGGGCACGTAGCGCGAGTACGTATCGACCCCGGTCGCGCCGACCAGCGGCAGACCGTCCTGTAAACGGGGCGACGAAAACTCCGGAAGCAGGTTGACGACCCGGATGCCGTAACCAGGGTCCGCGACGTAGGCGCGGGCGGCGAAAGCGGATCCCATCTGGTAGTGGGCGTAAAGCACGACGTCCGCCGCGTAGATGCCGGCGAGGCCGCCGGCGAGTACGGGCGTATTGTGATCCGTGATGTCGATGACTTGCAGCCCGGCGCCCCCGGCGGCCACGAACAGGTGAATTCCCCACGGGACGGCCCGAGCGGCGGTCGGCAGCGATACGCTCGCCACTCGAACAGGGTTCGTCGGGTCGGCGGCGTCATAGATCGAAACCCCGACACCCTGCTCGACGACATAGAGGTACCGTGCGGCTCGGCTGATATCGACGGCGTTGATTCCGGTGATCGTCGCCACAGGGGCCGCGGGCACTCCGTTTTGCAGGTCAAAAACCGCAAACCCTGCCGGTCCGGCAGCCACAAAGAGGTAGTCGGCCGATCCTTCGATGGTATTCGGTTGGCTCGCGAACGCACGGGCCCCGGCGATCGGGATCGTGCCCAGCGACGCCGGTTGCTCGGGATCGGTCCAGCGGTCGAAGACTCTGACTCCATTGCTGGCGACAGCGTAGGCGTTGGTGCGCGCGAGTGCGTAGTTGCCGCTGCCCAGTCCCTGAGAGGGAGGCGAGCGGTGGCACTCCTCGCAGGCTCTCACTGAACCGACCGTGCGCACCGTGTGCGGGTGCACCGGGTGCAGGGCCAGGCCGGATTTGCCGTTGACCGTCTCCGGCATGATGAAATCGAGGACCTTCGAGCCGTCGGGGGCGGTCACGTCGGCGAGCAACTGACAACCGACAATGTACGGCGCATTGCGGCCCTCGCTGTTGGGGCCCATCATGAAATGTCTCAGTCCTTCGAAGACCTTGTTGTCGGTGGAGGCTTTGCCAACCTCGTACTCCCGTGTCACGAGGTTCCGTCCCATTTCGCGTTCGTCGCGTTGGAAATGGCACCCGAAGCAGTTCGGCACCCACGAGGAGTGGCACGCGTAGCACTCGAGTCCGCCCTCCACCTTGATGTGGTCGGCAGTCATCGCCACCGCGGCCCGCTGATTGTATTTGTCCGAGCTCGGGTCGAGCCTGTCCATGATCTGGGGAATGATGTGCTCCGCCTGGTCGACCTTGGAGGTCAGGACCGGGTCGACACCACTTGAATCGATGTTCCACAGGGGATTGCCTTCGTTGTCGGCGAAGGTCCCTTGCGAGCCCGGCAGGCCGTGGCAATTACGGCACTCGATCCGGGTCGCCTGGTCCATGTGACCCCAAATGTCGCCGTCCCCCATGATCGATGACTGCACGTGGCAATCGACGCAGTGCAGACCACGCTCGTGGTGGATGTCCGGGGGGTTGGTCTCGGCGTCGGTGTAGTGGTAGTTGCCGTTGAAGCGCACGTCGGTCGTTCCGGGGACTCCGAGCCCAGAGGGCAGGCGCGGCGGCATCTGGGCACGGCCTGTGAAGCTCAAACCGATTCTCGCGCCGCGATGGTGGCAGTGCAGACACTGTTCCGTCGGTACCGCCCTCGACAGGATGTGCACCTTGGCGTGTCCCTGCTCCTCGTGGTTTATCGCCTGGTCGGCGCTCTGCGATCGCCCATCGTCGGCGTAGTTCATATGACAGGCCGCACAGCCATCCGCCCGATAAACGCCGTCCTTGTTCTCGGCGCCGCGATAGCCCTTACCGCGCGACCACAGGTGGCAGCGTGCACACGCCTGACCGGGAACCGCGGCGAAGTGGGTCGAAAAGAGGGCCGGGTCGGCTGTCGGGTCAAAGGTAATCAGGTCGAGCAGGCTCTCGACGGCGCCCTCGTCCTCGGGAATGCTCCCGTCCTGGTCGGTGACGGCGAAGGTCCCGTAAATCGGCGTCTTGCTGTCGGTCACGCCGTTCTGGTAGAGGCCGCCGGCGTAGTGGCCAGCCGCCGTGGCCATCAGCGCCTTCGGCATTTTCAGGAACTGGACCGGGTGGCACAGACACACCTGGTCCACGACCCGCAGGTTCGACGGGTTGACGAAGCGCTGATACGGCAGGTCGTAGGCGAGCGGAGCGACCGTATTGTCGTTGATCACCGGCAGGGTAGGTTGAACGTGCGCCTGGTCGATCGTCAACGCGTTCGGGTCGCCGCCGTGGCACCAGGTGCACTCTGCCTCGAACCCCATGTTCACGGTCGCATTCTCGATGTCACCGTGGCACGAGACGCAGCCCGGGTCGTTGCGCCGCCCATTCATGGTCGCGAGCACCTCCTGCACGAGCGCATCGTCGATGCAGGTCTCCCCTTCGGGATGCGCGCCACGGCCGTGGGCCGGCGAGCCCGGTGGTTCAGGCCCAAAGGCTGAGCTTCCGTTCGCCATACCGATCATCACCACAACAAGACTGCCCACAACGACCAGTGAGCGCGTGACAAGCGGCCGACCTTTGCCGGGTCTGAACTTGGCCTTCATCGATGCGTCCTTCCCTGAGTCCGAAGTTCGCTCACGGTGTCACCTCCGACCATATCGAGGTATCCCCCGATTCGAAGCCGTCGGCGAATATCGGCCCCTGCACCCCGTCCCAGCTGAAGACGTCGATCTGGTCGAGATCATTGGTGACGTCGTAGCCGGCCGCCAGCATCTGACTCATCGAGGCATCGAGATAGGTGCGGAAGTCGCTCGAGGGGTCGTCGGGCGTGGCGTCCGGTTGGGGCCACGGCGGGCTGTGTCCGTTGCTGATGAAGGCGGGAATCAGGACCTCGGTCACGGCCCAGATGTCGGCCGCCACGGGGTCGGTGCTCGCTACCAGCTGGTCCAAACGAGTCGCCGCCCCATAGCTCGTCCACGGCCCGTCGTTGGGGTTCGCGTTGACCCAGATGCAGTCGAGGATGTTCAGGTCCGGCGGCCGGATCTCGCCGTGCAAGGCGCCGAGCAGGCCGTAGCGAATCGCCGAGTGTGAGCTGGTCGACAGCTCCCGGGTCACGACGCCCATCGAGTGCTTGACGCACGCCGTGGCGCCGTAGGTCGCACTGTGCGACTTGAGCACCGGCAGGTTGATGAACTTGAGCCGGTCCCTGTCGTAGGTCTGGCCGACTGGATCCCAGATGCCGTCCCTCAGGCTGATCATCGTGCCCGAATCGAGCTGGAACTTCGGGTAAGAAATCGCGCCATGCAAAGTGGAATCGTAGGGATAAACGACGTAGCCATCCGTGACATTACCGTCCGAGTACTCGGCCACCTCGGTGTAGCGGATCGGGGTCCAGTCGTATTGCGAAACCGGGTAGCCGAGACCCTGGAAGTGGGTCACGACGTCGTGCGGGGACAGCCCATTGTCCTGTGCGTTGTTGAATGCCCGGTCGAAGCTGTCCGTCGAGTTGAACTGAGCATTTTCACAGACAACGATCTCGCCGGAGAAACCGTCCGGATGCTCGACGAGAGCCCGGATCAGACCTCTCAACAGATCGGTATTCGTCCCTCCGCGCTCGCCCCACTGGTAGTTGATCTTGAGGATGACGACATCATCTGCAGCGATGATGCCGTCGAGTCCCGACAGGGCAGAGCCGGCATGACTGCGATAGATCTTGAGGCCGTGGTTCGCCATCAGCTGCAGCATGTTGTCGAGCCCGGCGAACCGGTCTCCAACTGGATCCTGCGCACAGTCGGTGACGCTGAAGACCTGGGCCCGGTAGTCCGCGGACGGGGAAAGCAACGGACCCGGCGAGGCGTCGGCACTGGTGAGCCAGCCCCAGACACCGAGCGTCGCAACCAGACCGATGAGCGCAACCGCCACCCCCAACGGCGTACGAAAGCCGGCCACCAGCCGATGCCGGGTGACGACGAGGGCGGAGACCAGTGGGGCGCCGAAGGCCAGAGAAGCGGTCGAGAAGGCCGCTTGCTGGCAGGGGTAGACGATCCGGCTCGGCTTCGGTCCACTGCGCAGCAGCAGCCACCCGAGAGCGAAGACTCCGGCGAAAACGGTATTGCTCATGATGAACAGCTGAATCCGGCGTCGGCGCCAGTACCTGCGGTCCTGTTCCTCGCCATAGGGCTCGCGCCGCGCGCCGGAAAAAAAGTGAACTCTCACCCGCCACCTCCTCATCAACTGCAACCTGGGCGGAACGAGACGAAGGGTCAGTCCCACCATTGCTCACAACCTCAAACCGGAGCTTAACACCTCTCAGGCCGACACCGCTGCGAGCCCATCACCCGACGTGTCACGAGATACCAGCACTGGAGTATCGATGTTAATGAGATTGTTTCCGTCTTGCATCTCGAAAACGATGCACCGTCTCTGCCTTTCACGCAACCCCACCCCCGACATCTCGTTTGAACACTCTGAGCGCGAGACTCGTCTCAGCAGATGACGGCAGAGATCGCGCGGAGGTTTGATTGCAGACATTGACCGACACCGAGCTCGTCAGACGGGCACAAGAAGGAGACAGGGACGCCTTCAGCGTACTCGCTTCTCGCTGGTCGGGACCGATCGAGGCATTTCTCCGCCGCCTCAACGGCGACGTCGAGGAAGCTCGCGATCTGTGTCAAGAAACGCTTCTCCGCGCGTGGACCAAGATCTCCCGCCTGCGCAATCCCGAGGGCCTGAAATCCTGGCTCCACCGCATCGCCCTCAATCTGAGCCGCGACCGCGGGCGGGCGAAGGCCCTCGGCAAGGTCCGGCTCGTGGCATGGCCGAGAGACGACGGTTTCGACCCGGTCTCGCCGGCCGACGACCCACACACCCAGGCGGCGCGCCGCGATCTTGCGGGTTCTATCCAGGCGGCACTGTTCGAGCTACCGCAGACTCAGCGCGAGGCCATCGTTCTACGCGAGTACGAGGGTTTCACCTCGGTCGAGATCGCACAGCTGATCGGCGTCCCGGCGGCGACGGTGCGGTCACGCATCTTCTATGGGCTTCGGTCCCTCAAATCGATCCTCCAGGGGTGGGGAATCACACCGGCGCCAGAAAACGACGGGAGACAGCGACATGAATGAGATGAACGAAAAACCACTTGACGATCGTCGGGACCGTCTGGTGTCAGCGCTTTACGGAGAGCTCGACGAGTCGGAGCTGCGGGCCTTCAACACAGAAATCGCCGAGGATGCGGAGCTGAAGACTCAGTGGAGCGAGCTGCGGGCAGTGCGTCAACTCATCCGGGACGCCGAAGCAGAGCGGATGGACGAGGCGGCTCCACAAGCCGCCCCGGCAAAAACACACCCCATCCGGCAGCTCCTGGCGACCCTCTCGTCGAGTCGGTTGGCAGCGTCAGGGTTCGGCTTCGCGGCCGCGGCCACCCTGTTCGTCGCCCTCCTGGTCGGCGGGCTCCGGATCGACCGCACGCCGGAGGGGTTGCTCATACGACTCGACGGCTCGCTGGCTTCGGATCTCGCCGTCGCTTCCGGCGAAATCGGCGGAAACGCGGGCTGGGGCGGGGCGGGCGTATCACACGCCGAAATGGCGGAGCTCACCCGGGCTCTTGCCGGCGCCACCGGCGCCCGACTCGACGAGCTCGAGCGGCGCCAGGTGGAGTCGCAAGCGGGCATGACACAAGCCCTGTACGACGCAATCCTGATCAACCAACAACAACAGTACGCCGACCTGCGCAATCGTATTGAGCGGGTCGCGTACACAGCCGGCGCGACGCCCCCGATGGCACGGGGAGCATCGGCTGCACGGTTCATCGAAGGAGGAACGATCGATGACAACTGAAAAACGGCTTTCGAAGAGAAACATCCTCGTATCGACTGCGGTCTTGGCCTCTCTCATGGTGTTCACAGTGACCGCGACGGAGGCTGCGGACTCGAACACCGATCGTCTGCAACGCAAGGTCAAGGTCATGCAACGGGTCATCGACGAGGTGCTGCTCCAGAGCGAGCACGTGAGGGTCTCACCAGGCGGAGTGACGCGCGGGCTCGTGCTCGAGGAGTACGGCGTGCTCTTCACCTTCGACGCGAGCGTCGGCGAGGGCCTCATGTTCGTTGAGTCATTCCCACCCGACGTCGCTCTGTTTTATCGCGATCCCACGGACCTGCGTTCCGAAACCCGAGTCCCGGAGCCCGACAAACGCCCGGACAAGAACGAATGGAAGGCCGTGCAGAAAGAAGCGAAAGAGAAGCAGCTCCTGGATCGCAAGGCTCTCAAGACCGAACTCATCGACGCACTGCTCGATTACGGCGTCACCCTCGCCGAGCTCGACGACGAGAGTTGGGTCTCCATCGCAGCGTTTCTTGGATCCGGATCGTGGGGCCTGTTCGGCAGGGACGGTGATGACGATCGAATCGTTATCAGGGTCAAGATGCGAGACCTGCGGCGTTTCATGACCGGCTCCCTGACCCGCGAGGAGGCTCGGGCTGCGGTGGTGGTAGAGGGGGCTTCGTAGGCGCTGCGGGGACGAGGCCCGAGCGCCGAGGAGCAACGCGACTGCGTTGCGACGAGCTGGCCGAAGGCCAGAAGCGGCGGCTCAGTCGGCCGTCGCGGGACGAGGCACAGGCGAAGCCTGCCGCGGGCACTCCGGCGGCAGTCCCCACGGAGTACCGGAACCCGCCGCTCCCCCCTCCTATGCTACGCTCCGCTCAGCCCACTGCTGGAGGACCCGGGATGGACCAAAAACCGCTGAGGATGTCCGAAGCCCGTTCGATTATCGATCGCGTACGCAAAGAAATCGCAACCGGTCTGATCGGCCAGACGGGCCTCGTCGACGGCCTTCTTCAGGCCCTGCTCGCCAACGGTCACGTACTC
>CAZCEX010000234.1:0-6855 GCA_964497785.1 uncultured Thermoanaerobaculia bacterium
TGTCGGGTCGTGCTCCAGGCTGGTGTTCGGCCTTCGGGTTCTTCGGCGATACTACCTGGCCGATCAAATCGTTGCTTCCGTCCCGTGATTCCGCACCTCACAGCCGTGCTGCCATCAATGCGGGCGAAAGGAAATTCCTATCCCTCGACAAGGGAGGAACTACATGACCGTGATCACGCCTGAATCTCCGGCAGGATTGGCCGACGAGACTACAATGAGGAGCCCTCGAATTCTGGGGGCTTCGGAGGGTTGATGCGCTTTTTCCCACTCGTCGTGATCGCCTGTTGCCTGATGGCCCCGCCGGCCTTGGGTTTAGAAAGCCCCGAGAATGCTGCTGCCCGGATTCTGGCGGATTCCCCGTCCGCACAGCTCGAGTTCGACCCAGCGACCGGTGCTGCCCGCCTGCTGACCTTCCCCACCCCAAAGAGGCCAGTGCTCGACGCCGCGAAGAGCGATCGACGTGCGACAGAGGCACTCGACCGTTTTGCGACTGTTTTCGGCGTCGCCGACGCCGATCAGCAGTTGGACCTCATCAGCAGCATTGCCGACTCACTCGGTCAGACCCACACCAGCTTCGCCCAGCACCACCACGGCGTACCCGTGTTTGCAGCAGTGCTACGTGTGCATGAGGACGTGTCTCGCCACCTGCAAGCGATCAACGGCAGGTTCATTCCCGGTATTGACCTCGACCCGTCTCCGACTGTGGAGCCGGCCGATGCTAGGGCCGCGTCGATGGTCGTCGTCGCAAAGAGTCATGGTGTGGTCGACCTCGACCGGCTCGAATCCTCAGAACCGGTCCTCCTCGTGTATCACGACGGCCTTGCCCGTGGAGTTCCGGGCGCCGTGCACCTCGTTTGGCAGATGGAAATCAGAGATGGTGGAACGATTCGAGATTTCGTCTACATCGATGCCCACACCGGGAGCCTCGTTGAGCGGGTGAATGCGATCCACACCCTGGACAGGGTCATCCATCGCCGCGTGCTCGGAAACACTATCTGGACCGAAGGCAGCTCCCTACCCTATTCCGGCGGTACGACCCCTGACGAAAACCGGGAGGTCAACGAGCTCATCAATACGAGCGCCGACGCCTTTCAGTTCTTCTCGAGGTTGTCCGACAACAGCTTCCGATCGTGGGACGGCCACGATGCCACCATGCATTCCGTCCAGGACCTGGTGTCAGAGGAGTGCCCCAACGCCTTCTGGGACGGCAGCAGTACGAATTTCTGCGAAGGCATGGTTTCCGACGACGTCGCTGCACACGAGTGGTCCCACGCCTATACCGGCAGTACCCACGGCCTCATCTACCAGTGGCAGCCGGGCGCCCTGAACGAGAGTACCTCAGACGTTTTCGGCGAGCTGATCGACCTGGTGAACGGGCGTGGTTCGGACACTCCTTCGACCCTCCGAGTACCGGACTCGTGCTCGCTCGTTGCAGGTTCCTCCCCGACGGACCTCATGATCCACTCCCCTGAGGTCCTCGCAGGGCCGATGGTCGCCGGCGGCGCAGCATTCAATCCACTGCCACCATGGTCGGTGCAGGGTCTGGTCGAGCGTGTCGATGACGGCGTAGGAATACGCACCGACGCCTGCGAAACACTCGACGGCTTCACGGCCGGTCGCATCGCGCTCGTCGATCGCGGCGATTGTCTCTTCCGAGACAAGGTTTCGCGGGCCCAGGCCGCCGGAGCGATCGCTGTGATCGTCCTCAACAACCAGGGAGATAGCGTACTGACCATGGGCGGCGACGGCGGTCGCCTTGCCATCCCGGCTGTGATTGTCGGTCAATCCGACGGCCAGGCAATCGTCGACGCCGCTGCCGATGGTGTCGAAGCAACACTTTCCCAGGCGCCGAGCACCGATCGTTCACTTCGGTGGCTCATTGGTGAAGATACGTTCGGCGGGGCGATCCGTGACATGTGGCGGCCGAGCTGTTTCGACGACCCCGAGAAGGTATCCGACGGGCGTTACGCCTGCGGTGACGGAGACAATGGTGGTGTGCATACCAACTCCGGTGTGCCGAATCACGCCTTTGCCCTTGCGGTCGACGGCGGCAACTACAACGGGACAGAGGTCGTTGCGATCGGCTTGACCCGCGCTGCCCATGTGTGGTGGCGTGCGATGTCCGTCTACCAGGTGCCGACCTCCGATTTCTCCGACCACGCGGACCTCATCGGCCTCGCCTGCGCCGACCTCATCGGTGTACCCCTCACAGATCCCACGACCGGCCTGACATCCGCGGACACTGTCGACGCCGGTTCCTGCACTCAGGTCGAACGAGCAATGGAAGCCGTCGAAATGCGGTCCCCGCCGACTCAGTGTGCATTCGTGCCACTGCTGCAGCCCAACGCTCCGGACCTCCATTTTCGGGAAGTTGTTTTCTCCGAGCCGTTCGACGACGACCCGACGAGCCCGGAGCGAGGGTGGCTGGTCTCCAACTCGGGAGTCTACCCCGAGTACGTCGCGCGCGACTGGACCTGGACCACGGACGTTCCTCCAGGGAGCTTCGTTGACGGCGCGGCGTTCGCAATCGACTCGGTGCTCATCGGCGACTGCGTGCCCGGACGCGACGACCAGTCAGGAGTAATGCATCTCGATTCTCCACCCGTGATCTTGCCGAATCCGGCTACCGACGCGCTATTGGTTGTTGATCACTATGCCGCAACCGAGGCTGGGTGGGACGGGGGCACCGTAGCGCTGTCCGTGAACGGTGGCGTATTTCGGAATCTGCAACCCACACACTTCCGTTTCAACCCCTTTAACGCGAGGTTGGAGAGCGGCGGCAACAGCAACCCGCTGGCCGGCCAGTGGGCGTTTACCGGCACAGATGGTGGCGCCCTGAAAGGATCGTGGGGCCAGTCACAGATCGAGCTCGGCGCTTTTGCTGGTCCCGGAGATACGATCCAACTGAGATTCTCCTTCGGGGTTGACGGGTGTAACGGCGTCGACGGGTGGTACCTCGACCGGGTGCTCATCGCGGTCGAGGGGCACGGCCCGAGAAGGCCGGTCGGACGAGCAGCAAACTGAGCCGAATCAAACCAAGACGAGCGTACGTCCTCGCCCTACAGAACTGCGCTCGACCACCCCGAGAAGTTCCCCGTCTCGAAACCGTCGCAGAAGATGCGTAACAGGAGGTTGAAATCGGTCTCGATCATGACGTCGTGGTCCACGTACGGCTGAGGGCTCACCTGGTGGGACCACGTGAGGATGGCCAGGTTCGGGTCGAGGTGAGGCAGTGGATGAGGCTGGGTGTCGTAGTGGCTGCTGTCACTGGTGACGGGAATCCGGTCGTTCCAGGTCACGCCGTCGTGGCTGGTGCGAAGGGAGACATCGAATACCGACCCCGCCTGCCGAGCAAAAGCGACGACGAAGGTGCCGTCGGCCAGCACCTCGGGCCGCGAGTCGTGACTGTTGACGTCGGCCGATATCGGGATCTCGGGCGGGCTCCAGTCGTAGGGGTCGGTGCTCTTCTTGGCCACGACATCCAAATTGTTGTCGCCCGAGGGGTTGATCTGGTAGGTGACCAGGTAGGCGCCGTCGTTCGGCCGGTATGTCACACGGGGCAGGGCCGCCCAGGAGGAGCTCACCGGTGTGCGCAGGTCGTCCCAGTTGAGCCCGCCATCGCCCGAGCGGGCGATGAAGGCACCGGACCGCTGGTAGGTCATGGTCAGCACCCCGGAGCCCTCGTGAACCACCGCGGGGTTGACCTCGCCGGATGTCGCCCAGCCGAGGTCGATGGCGCCGTGCTCGGCCCATGTGCTGCCGTCCGAGGAGCTCGCTCTGTGGATCCGGTACGAGCCTCCGCCGCTCTCGTCGACGAGAAAGAAAAGTGCGAACCCATTGGGCGCGAGCTGCACCAGGGCCGGGTGACGCTCGTTTCGGGTACTGTCGATGATCTCCTGCGGTGCACTCCAGGTGTGGCCCTCATCTGCCGAGGAGGTCACCCAGAGGTCGCCGAAGAACGTCACGGGATTGATTCTCTCGAACACCACCAGCAGCTCTCCGGACGGTACGACTCGGACGACGCTCGACTGGTAGTCGAGCTCAGGGCCCGAGGTCACCGAGCCCGAGCGTATCGGGCCGCTGCTTGCGGCGACAAGGTCCACGGACAGCCCAACCAACAGGCCAACAACCAACAGCCCCACGAGCCACGCGATCCGCACGCTCTCACAAACGGACCCGGCTGACGCATAACGAGGATTCATAGATACTCCCTCGGGTACGGAGTTTGGCAGATTGTGTCACATCCCCGCTGGCCGAGGTGTTGTTTCGCGATAGGTGCCTTCGCATTGATCGCATTCACGGGTTGTTTCGTGCGGACCATCATAAAGGTGCCAATAAAGGTACACAAAAACGGGCGGGTAACCGCCCGAGTCTACCCGACACCTATCGTGAGCAACAGGCGAACACGAAGCCTCAGACCACGCTATCAAGGCCGAGGGCGTGGAGCTTGCCCGGGCCGGGCACCCCGTCGCTGTCCCAGCCGCGAATGCGGTAGTACTCCGGCAGCATCTCCTCAAGCCGAACCTTCGATTTCGGCTGGTCCGGCCGTTGAAGTTCAGTTCGCAGGCGCTTGGCAATGGTGTCGTCTGCGGAGCGGAGACCCTCTCTGACGTTGAACATTCGCTCCAGGTTGAAGCCTCTTTCGCCGATCTTGAGGAAGGCGCCGACGGACAACGGGTTCCCGGTCAGAAGCTCGATAGCCTTGGAGTGCGGAATCATCGGGATATGAGTACGGGCGGCCAGGGGCAGTAACTCGTTCTGATAACGCAGCAAAAAGCGGGAGCCCTTCATTACCTGGTTGAAAATCCACTTCACCGGACCAAGTGAACCGTATTTGCCGGCAATTCCGGGGATCACCGCATAAATTGTGAAAATACAGCTTCCGCCCGCGCTGACCGCCTCGAAAAGATTCTGCTGCATCACATTGAGGGCCGCTTTGCCGGTGCTCGTGAGTGGATCGATGGTGAGATCACCCACGGCCTCGAAGAACACCATATAGCCCGAATCCAGGTGGCAACCGCCCCGGTTGGCCGTGGCGTACCCCAGACCCTGGCCCACCGCACCGCGTGGCTCGTAGGCGGCATACTCGAGGCCCTTGGTCTGCATGGCAAAATCAGCACCACCGTAGCGGCGAGCCAGCTCACGGGTGCCATCCGCCACCTCGTTCCCAAACCCACGCCGATACGCGGTGTCCTCGATGAGTTGGCTGATGTGGTCCGTACGACCGAACTCCAACTCGGTGTCCAGGAGACCCTTTTCGCCGAGCTCCATCACGAATCCAAGGGTTACGCCCATGGAAATGGTGTCCATACCCAGCAGATCCAACTGCCGATTCCACTCGATGATCTTGTCCAGGTCTGCATTCTCGAGGTTCGGCCCGAGGGTGCCGATGGTCTCGAACTCGGGCCCCTTGATTCGTTTGCCTTCGAACTCCACCAGCCGGCCGCAATGAATCGGGCAGGCCTTACAGCCGCTGTTCTTGATCAGGCGGGTGGCTGCCATCTCCTCGCCGCTCACAGCCTCTGCCTGCTCGAACTGACCTCGGCTGAAGTTCCGGGCTGGCAAGGTATTTGAGGCATTGGTCTTACGCACCAGGTTGGCGGTCCCGAGCCGGGGCAATACATCGCCGGTGATCGGGTGGGCCCGCAGCTGTTTCGTCCACTTCTTGACCTGAGCGCGGAATCGAGTCGGGTCATGGATGGGCAGTTTCATGCTGCCCTTGGCGGTCACCATCTTCAGTTTCTTTGAGCCCATTACGGCCCCGAGACCGCAACGCCCGAGGGAGCGGTCGCCGGACATGATGCAGGCGAAGCGGACCATATTTTCTCCCGCCGGGCCGATTACCAGGCTCCCCGCGCCCTTTTCCACCGTTGCGGTGGTCGCCTCTGTATCTTCTCCCCACAACGAGCTCACATCCTCGATCTTCAGCTCGAAATCACTGAGGTGTACAGCCACCGGGCTCGCCGCCTTGCCCTTAAAAACGAGAGCATCATATCCACATCGTTTCAGTTGAATTCCGAAATCGCCGCCGCAGTTTGATGAACCGATGGCACCGGTGAGCGGGCTCTTGGTGGTGGCGTTGAAGCGAGCGCTGGTAGGCGCGCCCGATCCGGTCAAGGGCCCGGTGGTGATGATCAGTACGTTGTCTTCGCCGAGGGGATCAGCACCCTGGGGAACGAACTCGAGCAGCAGCTTGGCGCCAAGAATTTTATTTCCCAGGTACTTCTGTTGATCATCCGGGGAGAAGTCCCTGATCTCCTGCGACCTGGTGGCGAGATCCACCACCAGAATCTTGCCCATGTAACCACCACTCATCACGGCCCCCTCGCCAACCCTCGACTTGCCAATGGTAGACACGTCCAAGAATAGCAGCGTTGCTTCGATCAGTTGATCGCCTAAACCCGCCTCAACCCTGTAGCGAGAGATCAAAAAGACGTCGAAAGGTGCGAAAGGTGCCCGGCACATAACTCTAGTGTTTTGATGTCGGTTAAGGTCGAGGTCGGAGGAAAACGCACGGGGAGACCGCTCAGAGAAGCGCCCGAAGCGGCGAGCAGGCTGTTTGAGAGAAGTTCGCGTTGTTTGTCCAAGGCCCTGAGTGCCGAGGAGCGGAGCGACGAGCTGGGGCCAAACCAAACCGGAGTCCGGGTCGCGTCCCTTAAGACAGCGCCGATGGGGAGTTTGAGTCCGGAGCCACACCGGGTCATTGAGCTTGATGGCTACCTGACCACACCAAGGTGTCGCCGGCCAGATGCGCCTTGGTTGGGCTGGCTTATAATGACCTAGATTGAGCGGTATTGGTGCTTGAAAAAGTCCACCTGTTGGGTTAACCTATTTGTGTTCAAGCAAATACGGTGA